>NZ_CP087139.1:607500-852500 GCF_045160025.1 Spirosoma sp. KNUC1025 | reverse complement strand
GTTCAGAACGTCGTGAGACAGTTCGGTCCCTATCTGTGGTGGGCGTGGGAATACTGACGGGATCTGTCCTTAGTACGAGAGGACCGGGATGGACGCACCGCTGGCGGATCGGTTGTTTGGCCGCAGGCACGGCCGAGTAGCTACGTGCGGATCAGATAAGCGCTGAAAGCATCTAAGTGCGAAACTGGCCTGAAGATGAGTGTTCCGGTATAAAGGGGTGTTGGAGACGACGACGTGGATAGGCGGCAGGTGTAGGCGTAGAGATGCGTTGAGCTGAGCCGTACTAATGACCCCGGACGCGTGTTGGTGGTGTTGTTCTGAAGACGTAGCTGTGTGTGAAGGTTGTTTAGTTGATGATTGGATCCGGATCTCTCTCTGTGGGGCATAAGACACAAGGGTATTGGGCTGACCGAGGGGTCGGCCACTGAAGAGTCAACAGGTTGGTGCTGGTCAGGCGGGTGGACACCTCTTTCCATCTCGAACAGAGCCGTTAAGCCCCGTACTGCCGATGGTACTGCTGTCACAAGTGGGAGAGTAGGTAGGTGCCACCTTTGAAACCTAGGGGGTCTGTCCAGCTGGACAGACCCCCTTTTTTGTGCCCGCTACATAGCAGATGTAGGAAAAGAAGCAAAAATTTAAGCGTGTTGATCCTTATTTATCAAGGAATTCCAATCCATTAGTTCGCTTTTTTCGGAGCTCATCACTAAAAGCACTGTAGATGGGCTTTGTTGCTGGGCCAAGTTATTTCGCAAGTCCGCTACATCTGTAAACAAGCGAATAGACTTATTATCGAAAATTTTGCGTATTCTGTCGGGAGTAACAAAATCAGATTGATCTGAATTTGCCAAATCCTGCTGATCAACGTAGACAAGAGCTTCATCAGCCTCGTCAAGCGTGCCTTTGTATTCTTCCAGAAAGGGCTTATTCAGTTCGGAAACAGCTTTCAATTCAAGAACGACGAGTAGTTTCTGATCGGGATGCTGATGTTTTACTGCCGCTGTAGTCGCTTCAACTTTAGCCGGCGATTGGGCCGAATCACGATATAAGATTTGACCGTCATATCCAGTAATTTTCTCTAAACGATAAGGCAGACCTTTAAAAGAAGGTATTGCCTTGTAGAACAGTTCTTCTGTAATGCCAATACGGTCACAAACCGTCATGGCCCCAGTGATGTTCTTCATGTTATGTTCGCCAAAAATCTGAATGGGGACTTTAAGACCCTGCTTTGTCACAAGACTCGTCAGTCCATTACGAATCTCACTTGAATGAGCAACGTAAGGTATTTTAGTAATGTCCTCCCGCTCTTTCTGACCAATAACATCAAGCATGTTATCAGATTCATCAAATATTAGAATCCCTGCTTTAGGCATAGCTTCGGCAAGTAGCTCAAACTGATCGACGTACTCTTCCCAGGTTGGATAGGTATTAACATGATCCCAGGCTATTCCACTAATAAGCGCTATATGCGGTTGATAATTAAGAAATTTTGGTCGGGAATCAACCGGCGACGAGGCATATTCATCAGCTTCAATGATAATGACCGGCGCAGCAGAATCGTTATCTCCAGTTGTTAATTTAACTGTTGAATCAAAGCCATCAATTGGGTCGCCAATCCAATAGTCGAAAACGCGATTATGAAATTTCAGCGTATGTAGAATGATTGCCGTAATGGTTGTTTTACCATGGCTTCCAGCAATAACTACCCGTTGCTTCTGCTGACTCTGCTGATAGATAAATTCTGGGTATGAGTAAATAGGAAGATCCAGTTCTATGGCTCTCATCAGTTCCGGATTATCCTTACGGGCATGCATTCCTACGATGACTGCCGACAAATTAGAATGGATTTTCTCAGGGAACCAGCCCGTATTATCAGGTAGTAGACCGTGTTGCTTTAGTCGGGATTGAGAAGGCTCGTAAATATTGTCGTCCGAACCGGTAACTATGTATCCCTGCTGCTGAAGCGCTACAGCCAGGCTATGCATTGTACTACCGCCAATTGAAATGAAATGGATGGCTTGGGGCATTCTAAAAATTTATCTGTGTCATTAGCAAAATTACGCTTCTTTTTGATTTGATAACCTGCCGGGTGCTTTTGCGAAACGATCGATCCGTCGATTCTAATAAATTTATGTGATTACGAATCAAAGGCTCAACTTTTTCGTTGATTACAATGCAGATTTATTCTATTTGCATAGCCCAATTTTCAGGCCCAAATTCGCGCCTGTTTTGTCCAACCACAAGCCCCATTTTATGCGTCGAACGTAGGGATGAAGACATACTATGACCTGATTGACCAGACGTTTGAATTTCCAACACGGGAGTTCAATGTCGAGAATAATGAACTGATGTTCAATAATGTTCCTTTGATGGACATTGTCAAACAATACGGTACGCCCCTGAAGCTAACGTATTTGCCGAAAATAACAGAGCATATCGAACATGCTAAACTGCTGTTTAAAAATGCTATAAAACGGTATAATTATAAGGGGAATTACACGTACTGTTACTGTACGAAGTCATCCCACTTTCGGTTTGTACTTGAAGAGGCACTGAAAAATAACATTCACCTCGAAACTTCGTCGGCTTACGATATTCCTATTATCCGGGAATTAGTTAAGATGGGTAAGGTATCTAAAAGCACGTACATCGTCTGCAATGGATACAAGCGACCGCTCTATACTCAATACATTAGTGAACTCCTCAATGATGGATTCACAAACTGTATTCCTGTCCTTGATAATCTCAAAGAGATTGAGGCTTATGAGAATTCAGTAACGGCTGATACCGTCAATTTCGGGATTCGGATTGCTACAGATGAGGAGCCAAACTTCGCGTTCTATACGTCACGGTTGGGAATTCGATACAGTGATGTGAATGAATTATACCGTAGCAAAATCCAGCCTAATGAGAAGTTTAAGCTTAAAATGCTTCATTTCTTCATTAATACGGGTATTAAAGATAGTGCCTATTACTGGAGCGAATTAAGTCGCTTTATGTACAAATACTGCGAACTGCGAAAGATGTGCCCTGATCTTGATTCTATTGATATTGGGGGCGGTATGCCGATTCAGACGTCGTTCCAGTTTACGTACGATTATCAGGCCATGATTGATCAAATCGTGGAAAGCATTCAGTGGATTTGCAATAAAAATAACGTACCAGTGCCGCATATTTTCACCGAGTTTGGTTCTTATACTGTGGGTGAAAGTGGTGCTGTTATCTATAAAGTAATCGATCAGAAACTACAGAATGATAAAGAGCTGTGGTATATGATTGATGGTTCGTTTATTACTCAGTTGCCCGATTCATGGGGATTGGGCCAGAAATACATCATGCTGTCGGTAAATAACTGGGATAACCCTTACCAAAAGGTGAATCTTGGGGGCTTAACCTGCGACTCGCATGATTTCTATAATACTGAAGCCCATAGTGCCGATTTATACCTGCCCATTTTCGATCAGGATACCGAAGATCAGTACATTGGGTTGTTCCATACAGGTGCTTATCAGGAATCACTGGGTGGTTACGGTGGCATTCAGCATTGTTTGATTCCGGCGCCACAGCATGTAATTGTCGATAAGGATGAAGAGGGTAACCTCCGAACGCGCTTGTTTGCACCAGAGCAGAATAGCGAAGTAATGCTCAAAATATTAGGTTATGGGGGTGCTGAGCCTGGCATGACCGAGCTGGAAGCCACCGAAGCCGCTGAAGAACGCGAGGAAGAGGTCGAACTGGTGAAAGAAGATAATTAAATTGGAATTGTTAAGAGCAGGAATTAATTCCTGCTCTTAACGAAAAATATACACGTATAAGAATTATATTCGTTTAACAATCTGAAGGTTATCACAAAAGCGTAAACGACTTCATGAAAAAGCTACTAATCTTGACAACTATACTGGCAACGTTATCACTTGGAGCATGCTCACGTAAAGCTAACTGTCCGGCTTACGGCAGTGTACAGAAGCATATTGCTACACCGACTCAAGCGCGTGTTTAAGAAATAGTTACGTATTGAATCAGAGTCTCCACGCTTTCAAAAAGGTGGAGATTTTTTGTTTACGCATATTGAAGAACAAATTGAGAGGCTTCCAGCAGATTAGTAGCACAGCCATCGCACTCAGCTGAGAGTTGGGGTTCATGCGCAATACGTACCGTTCGTACACCTACGCGCTTACCTGCCTGCATATCCCGCAAGGCATCGCCAATCATCCAGGATGCATCGGGTTCGATATCGTATTTGGCAATGGCCTTTTCAAGAAGTAAGGAGTTCGGCTTTCGGGTTAGCGACTCTGTATCGTATTTCGGGTGATGAGGACTGTAATAAATATCATCGATCAACCAGCCACATTGCTCCTGCAGGTAATTATAGCATGCCATTACGTCGTTGCGTGTGTATAGTCCCTTGGCTATCCCCGCCTGGTTTGTAATAACGATAAGTAGATAACCCGCTTCTTTTAACAAACGTAGTGCTTCAGGAACGCCATCGGGGATAATAAAATCCTCAATCCGATAGACGTAATCTGTCCGATCTTCATTTAATACACCGTCGCGATCCAGGAAGATGCACTTGTTCATTGATGAGGTTGTCTTTTACAGCGCAATAATACAATTATTTAGCCAAATAGTTGTATTATTGCGCTGTAAAAACATATGATCTTTTTATAAGGAATTACAGATTCCTCATTATGAGTGTAATAGCAAATTCTAAATTACACATTAAGATCCTGTAAGCGCTGATCTAACGCCTGAATTTTGGCATCCGCATCTGCAAGTTTTTGCCGCTCACGTTCAACGACATCCGGTTTGGCGTTTGCAACGAACTTTTCATTCGACAGCTTTTTGAGAGTCGAATCTCGGAAACCGATATAATAATCTAACTCCTTGCGAGTGGTAGCGATTTCCTGTTCTGTATCGATTTCACCGACCAGGTTAATGAAAAACTCATCGGTTTTTATCAGGAACGTAATTCCCGGGGCTTTATCCTGAACGTAACTAACATTGTCAACATTCGCCATTTTACATAACAGTGCTTCGAGTGGCTTAAATCGGTCAGGCGTAACAGTTTTTATAGCTAACGGCAAAGCGACTTTTGGCGAAATCTGTTTGGAGTTCCGTATGTTTCGAACACTGGTAACAATTTCAAACAACGTATCAAAGTCAGTCAGAATCTGACTATCTACTTCACCCGCTTTCGGAAAAGGTGAGATACAGATACTATCACCTTCTTTCCGGTCAAGAATATCCTGCCAGATTTCTTCCGTAATAAATGGCATAAACGGATGCGCTAACGTCATCAGCCGCTCAAAGAAACTAATCGTTGCTTCATACGTAGCACGATCGATTGGCTGCTCAAAACCAGGTTTGATCAGCTCCAGATACTGCGAACAGAAATCGTCCCAGATTAACTTATAAACCGCTTGCAGGGCATCCGAAATCCGGAATTTACTGAAATCATCTTCAATCTGAATCAACGTAGCATTCAGCTTTGATTCAAACCATTTGATGGGCAAATCCAGTGATTCATTGTTACCCGCTTCGATTGTCCAGCCTTTTACTAACCGGAATGCATTCCAGATTTTGTTACTGAAATTACGTCCTTGCTCAACCAGTTTTTCGTCGAACATCAAATCATTGCCAGCGGCCGAGCTAAACAACATGCCTGTTCGCACACCATCGGCTCCATACTTTTCAATGAGGTCTAGCGGATCAGGTGAATTACCAAGCGATTTCGACATTTTACGGCCTATCTTGTCGCGAACAATACCTGTTAGGTACACGTTTTTGAACGGCCTCTCTCCCCGGTATTCGTACCCAGCAATAATCATCCGGGCTACCCAGAAAAATAGAATTTCAGGTGCCGTAACGAGGTCGTTGGTTGGGTAGTAATAATTAACATCCGCATTGGTCGGATCTTCAATCCCATTGAATACCGACATTGGCCATAGCCACGAAGAAAACCACGTATCCAGTACGTCTTCGTCCTGGGTCAGATCAGCTTCGGTCATGGCAAACAGCAACTTTTCATGCTGCACTTTTTCCAGAGCCTCGTGCTTATTTTTAGCTACAATTATTGTTCCATCCTGCATGTAAAACGCCGGAATCCGGTGGCCCCACCATAGCTGACGGCTGATACACCAATCATGTACGTTCTCCATCCAGGCCCGATACATATTCTTAAACTTCGGTGGAACCAACTGAATGGTATCGTCCATTACGTTCGTAAACGCCGGTTTCGACAATTCTTCCATTTTGAGGAACCACTGCAGCGAAAGTTTCGGCTCAATAACGGCACCCGTCCGTTCGGAAGTACCTACGTTCGACTTGTAATCTTCTGTCTTAACCAGATTGCCAGATTCTTCCAGCATCCTGATGATGGCCTTACGAGCGGCAAAGCGATCCATCCCGATCAGAATTTGCGCCTTCTCGTTCAGCGTACCGTCTTCGTTTATGATGTCCAGTACCGGCAGATTATGTGCGATACCTAAGGTATAGTCGTTCGGGTCATGGGCAGGAGTAACTTTCAGGCCGCCCGTGCCAAAGTCCATCGTTACGTAGTCATCTGTAATAATCGGAATCTCCCGGTTAATTAGCGGGATAAGCGCTTTTTTGCCGTGAAGGTGTTTATAGCGTTCATCATTTGGATTAACGGCAATGGCTGCATCGGCCATTATCGTTTCTGGCCGAACAGTAGCAATGGTGATGTAGTCAGGAGTTTGTTCATCCCCTGCTCCCTGCTCCTTGCTCCCCGCTATTTCATACCGGATATAAACCAGTTTTTGCTGAATTTCTTTTGTAATAACTTCTTCGTCCGAAACGGCTGTGCGGCCCTGTGGGTCCCAGTTAACCATACGTACACCCCGGTAGATTTGCCCTTTGTTGTAGAGGTCAACAAATACGTCGATAACGGAATCATACAGAGCCGGTTCCATCGTAAAACGAGTACGGTCCCAGTCGCAGGAGGCACCCAATTTGCGCAACTGCTGAAGGATGATTCCACCGTATTTGTGCGTCCATTCCCAGGCATACTCCAGAAATTCTTCGCGGGTTAAATCCTGTTTACTGATGCCCCGTTCTTTGAGCATGGCTACTACTTTGGCTTCCGTAGCAATGCTGGCATGATCAGTGCCGGGTACCCAACAGGCATTTTTACCCTCCATACGAGCCTTACGTACCAGTACGTCCTGAATTGTGTTGTTGAGCATGTGGCCCATATGCAACACACCCGTTACGTTCGGTGGCGGAATGACAACCGTATAAGGCTCCCGATCATCGGGAACGGATTTGAAAAATTGGTTATCAAGCCAGTATTGATACCATTTTTCTTCAATTTCCTGGGGGGCGTATGTCTTTGAAATCATAATCAGATGAAACCCTTATTGGTTATTCCTAAGCAGTAGGCTACAGTAAAACCAACATTGGAATTACAGATAAAAAACAAAATTAGTTAAATTGGATAGGGCGAAAAAACGAAACCCCTTCTTTGCCAGTTTTACAGCAACACTTCATCAGGAAGCCTATGGATTTTGGAAAAATACATAACCTCGACGCAGTTAATCTTACGCTGCCACCCGGTGCCACCTTCAACGCACGGATCTGGGCTGGTGTTGACCCATCGACTCGCCCTATCGTATTTATTGGCGGACCTGTCTGGGCTAACAAAGATTATGTTGGAAAAGTGTATCCATCTACAGCGAAAGAACGGGATTTCCTGCACTACTACGTTCGGCAGTTCAACACGATTGAGTTGAATCTGACGCATTATCAGATACCAACCGTTGGTATGATTGACAAATGGAAAGCGGAGGCTGCCGGTTCGCCAGATCGCACTGGATTTACATATTGCCCTAAATTTCCACAAATGATCAGTCATGAACGACAACTGGTTGCTGCTGAAGCACTAACAGAAGAGTTTGTTAATGCTGTGCTGAGTTTAGAAGAATTTCTGGGAATGACGTTTCTGCAATTGCCACCAACGTTTGGGCCGAACAGGTGGCCCGTTTTAGAAGCGTACCTGAAAAGCTTACCCGACGAACTGGACGTAGCGGTTGAGTTCAGGCATCCCGACTGGTTCAGTAAATCCACGGTCTGGGAGCAAACGCTCGAACGACTGTATGGACTTCATCGACACGTAGTAATTACAGACGTAGCGGGTCGGCGTGATGTACTGCATATGGGCTTGAGCAGTCCGGTCCTTACGCTTCGCTTCATCGCCAACGAAGGCCATCCGACCGACTACACACGTACGGACGCCTGGATACAGCGACTTAAAGCCTGGTTTGAAAAGGGACTGCAAACGGCTTATCTGTTTATCCATGGTGGTGGCGACAACGACACTGCACCGGAGTTGATTGCATATTGGGTTCGAGAACTAAATAAACATTGCGATTTGAATCTTCGTGAGCCCGTTCTCCAGCCGAAAGTAGTACAGGGTAGTTTGTTTTGATTTACAGCTACAAGCCTGTACCTTTGCCCTATGAATTTAGTAGCTACACAACATCGGCATCATCATTCTGAGCGGTAACGCAGCAGAACAGTATGCTCGTGTTTGTGAGTTCGGTGAAATAATCCTGATGACCACATATACAAAGCCCGGTTCTGCCAATGAGCCGGGCTTTGTGATGTTAGTGGAGAATAAATAATGTAATACGTATCAGAAGCTGTTATTCATTCTCCACTGAATACTGTTCATTTTACTATGAAAACAGTCATAATTAAATACAATGCAGGAAATGTTCAGTCGGTGATGTACGCGCTGGAACGCTTGGGAGCCAGCTATTTACTAACCGATGATGAGACTGAAATACGTTCGGCTGATAAAGTAATTTTTCCGGGTGTGGGCGAAGCAAGTACTGCTATGGCTTATCTGCGCGAACGAGGCCTGGATAAACTGATTCCTTCCCTGAAACAGCCAGTACTGGGAACGTGCGTTGGTATGCAGTTGATGTGCCGGTATTCTGAGGAAAACGACACAACCTGCATGGGCATTTTTGATATTGATGTTCGGCGTTTTCCGGCGCAGCCTGGTTTTAAAGTTCCGCATACGGGCTGGAATAGTATTTACGATTTGCGCGGCCCCCTGACAGCCGGTTTGCCCGAAAAAGCTTATGTGTATTTTGTGCACAGCTATGCAGCGGATGTGACAGCCGAAACCACGGCCGTTTGTGACTACGTTCGTCCCTTCAGCGCAATGCTACACCGGGATAATTTTTACGCAGCTCAGTTTCATGCTGAAATCAGCGGCAACACTGGCCAACAGCTGTTAGAGAATTTTTTGAAATTGTAATGCGGGCATTATGTCCGCCTGTATTAATTACGGGCATTATGTCCGTGGTACTTATGCACATTATCCCCGCAATTGACCTTATCGAAGGCAAAGCCGTCCGGCTGACTCAGGGCGACTATAACCAGAAAAAAGAGTACAACGCCCGCCCATTGGAGGTGGCTCAGCAATTTGAAGATGCTGGTCTGACGCGCCTGCACCTGGTAGACCTTGATGGCGCTAAAGAAAAACGGGTTGTCAACTGGAAAGTGCTGGAGTTAATTGCCTCCAAAACCAAATTACACATCGACTTTGGGGGTGGGGTTCAGTCAGACGACGATTTGCGAATTGTGTTTGAGTGTGGCGCCAAACAGCTTACAGGAGGCAGCATCGCTGTTAAAAAACCTGACGTAATGGAACGTTGGCTTTCGCAGCATGGTGCTGACCGAATTATTCTGGGCGCTGATGCTAAAAACGAGAAAATTGCCGTCAGCGGCTGGGAAGAATCAACGGAAGTATGGGTCTATGATTTTGTGGAAAAATGGGTTGAAAACGGAATCAAGTACGTTATCAGCACCGACGTAGCGAAAGATGGTTTATTGCAGGGGCCATCCTTCGACCTGTACCGT
Organism: Spirosoma sp. KNUC1025; assembly: GCF_045160025.1. Lineage (GTDB taxonomy): Bacteria > Bacteroidota > Bacteroidia > Cytophagales > Spirosomataceae > Spirosoma. The sequence goes on along the minus strand of NZ_CP087139.1, from coordinate 842,612 downwards.
AACCTTCAGGATCGTTTTCCAGATCTGCATGTCATTGCCAGTGGTGGAGTCAGCAACATGGCTGACATTGAAACCTTAGCGGATATGAACGTTTTCGGCGTTATTGTCGGCAAGGCAATTTATGAGGGGCGCGTAACGCTGAAAGAATTACAAACGATTAACGGATAAGTTGAAATGGACAGTGTTTATGTCATAAGTACCGACAAGGCACGGTTAGACATCCCGACGATTCACCAGTTTCTGAGTCAGGAAGCTTACTGGAGTTTGAATATTCCAATTGAGATTGTTCAGCGTTCGATTGACAATTCACTGTGTTTTGGTATTTATCAGGCTGATAATCAGGTAGGATTCGCGCGGGTGGTTACTGATACGGCCACGTTCGGTTATCTGGCCGACGTATTTATTCTACCAGAACATCGCGGAAAAGGCCTGTCGAAACAACTTATAGCGTATATCATGGCCTATCCAGCACTACAGGGCTTACGACGAATCCTGCTCGTTACGCGCGATGCGCATGGGTTATATGAGCAATTTGGCTTTAAGCCGATTGACAATCCTGAAAATACCATGACTACCAAAACTTTTACTGCGTACTGATGCTTACCAAACGTATTATTCCCTGCCTCGATATAAAAGATGGCCGCACCGTCAAAGGCACGAATTTTGTGAACCTGCGCGATGCAGGCGACCCGGTTGCGCTGGCCGCTGTATATGCCGAACAGGGCGCTGATGAACTGGTTTTTTTGGATATCACAGCAACCGTTGACGAACGCAAAACCCTGATTGAGCTCGTTCGGAACGTAGCGCATACCATAAATATTCCATTTACAGTCGGTGGCGGCATTTCGTCTGTAGCAGACGTATCCGCCTTATTGAATGCGGGTGCCGACAAGATTTCGATAAATTCGTCGGCCGTTCGCAACCCCGATCTCGTCAATGAGTTGGCGCTGGAGTTTGGTAGTCAATGCATAGTTGTAGCTATCGATACGCGCTACGTAAATGGCGAACATATCGTACACACGCATGGTGGCCGCAAACCAACGGAGTTGCGTACCATTGCCTGGGCAAAGGAAGTGGAGGAGCGAGGGGCAGGCGAAATCTTGTTGACTTCTATGGATACGGATGGAACCAAAGCCGGTTTTGCGCTTGAGCTAACCGCGCAAATTTCTGGTGCTGCCAACATTCCCGTAATTGCTTCGGGTGGAGCCGGAACAATGGATCATTTTGTCGACGTATTTACCGCCGGAAAAGCCGATGCCGGACTGGCTGCCAGTATTTTTCACTTTAAGGAAATTGAAATTCCAGCCCTCAAAGGTTATTTACACGAAAAAGGGATTGAGATGCGCATCTGATTTCAGAAGAGCTTAAAATTTGAAGCCAAGCTCCAGCGAAACAACCCGGTTTTTAGAAATCAATTCGCTGCCACGCGCTACGTTTATAAGCCCACGCTGATAGCTCATGCCGAGGTTAAACGCGTTGTTCTGGTTGATTTTGTACTGGATACCGGTTCCCAGCAACAATTCAACATCGCCAAAACCATATTGTCGTCGGCTTCCCCCACTCTCGGCGGTATAAAGTCCATTACGTGGTTCATTCAGTGGTTTTTCGGCCAATTTTATGCTGAACAGTCCACCTGTTTGGATGTATAGCCGAATGTTTGGCGCAATGTTGTTGGCAAACAACTTTACAGTAGCCGGGAGTTGTAGATATTGCAAATTGTAAACCGACTCTTTTTCAGGAGCGCCCGGATTCCAGACACTCTCCCCAAACGTACCCGGCATTTGAAAACCCGACCGCTTGATGGTATACCAGAGACCCGTACTGAAAGCGTAGCGATTTTTAAAGAAAAAGTAATCCAGAGTCGGCCCTACGCTCATTCTGACACCTACCCCATTGGGCCGAAAACCTATATAGTTTCCCTGCCCTTCGGCGGTATTAATGTCCAGCGAAGGGGCAAACCGAATGCTCATCTCGATAAGCTTTGTTGGCCAGGAATAATCAGGGCCCGATCCATAGCCGTTGTTTTCATTGGCATCGGCATCGGTTTGCTGTTGTTTACGCCGACGCCGTTTGCGGTCATCGTCATAACCCCGGCGGTTGTCATCCTGCCCGTCGTAATTATCGCCCAGAATTTTTCGAAATCGTTTTTCGGTTACGTTCGATTCTTTGGTTCGCAGATTGTAAAGTGCATTCGACGTCGATTGCGCCAAACTATCAATAAGCGTTAGTATGATCAAAATCAATCCTAACCCTGCAACTTTTTTCATAATTTTGCACGTTTTCTATATTGGAAACTCGTGATTTTCATGCGGATACAAGTGGCCGTTTTGGGCCTTATTTGTTTGTTTTTTCTGGCTTCGTGTACTAAAAACGAAGATGTTACGCTTATCCGGTTCGACCAGCAACTCTTTGCCAGTAAATCTCCTGATAAAATTCAGACCTTATTGAATCGGTATCCGAATATTGCTCAATTGTACTTTAACGCGAATGGGGCCGGAAATGATACATCCGTCGTTAGGGAATTGACTAACCGGGTTAACAATCCGGCACTTACTGAATTCGATCAGCAGATTGAGGACAAATTTGGCGATATGGCCGATCTGCGGACTCAATTGGCTCAGGCATTCACAACGATTAAAAAGAACTTTCCCGATTTCCGCACACCCAAAGTCGCGACGATGGTAACGGGGTTTATGGGTCCCGATCTTGTCGTTACGGATAGCCTGATCATTATTGGTATCGACTACTTTGCTGGCCCTAAGGCTAAATATCGTCCGCAAGGTCCGGAGTATCCACAATACATTCTACGACGCTACGATAAGGATTACATTGTTCCGGCTATTGTTTTTGCTATTTCTGATAAATATAACGCTACCAATCGCCAGGATCAAACCATGCTGGCCGATATGGTCTATTACGGCAAAGGCTACGTATTTACCGCAACCATGCTACCCAGTGTACCCGACAGTCTGGTCATCGGATACTCAGACAAACAACTCACCCAAACGTTTAATGCGCAGGATGTTGTTTGGGCACATTTTATTGATAATCAACTGCTCTATCAAACGAATCCAGCCATAAAACAGCGATATTTGAATGAGCGGCCATTCACTGCCGAAATCGGGCAGGCTTGTCCGGGCGCAATTGGCCGTTGGGTGGGCTGGCGGATCGTAGGCCGATATAATGATACCCACAGTGGGGGAAGTATTGCTGATTTGATGCGTAATGCGGATGCCCGACAGATTTTTGAGCAGTCGGGTTATAAAGGACAAAAAGAGTAAAAAACGTCTTCAAGCGGGAGTCGCTGGTGTTGAAATTTATCAAATCTACTAACCAACTAACTGCCTGACGATTATCGACTAATAATGGCAAAGCGAAGTGAGAGTTTTGGCGACGAAGCCAGCAAAGAAAAGAAAGCAAAATTTACTCGGGAAGGTATCAACAAAGCGCTAAGTATCTTTCGATTTGTAAAACCGTACCGGGTTAAATATGCGATTGGGTTTATTTTTCTAATCCTGTCTACAGGAACAACCATGAGCTTTGGACTGCTCATTGGTCAGATCACGAGCGTTATTCAGGGTAAGTCGGCCTTTACATTAAATCAGGTCGTTCTGTTTTTTGTGGGCGTATTGGTGGCACAGTCGCTTTTTTCATTCTGCCGGATTTATTTTTTCTCGCAGGTAAGTGAGCGAGCAATGGCCGATGTACGCCAGGCTACCTACGCTAAAATCATTACGTTGCCAATTACGTTTTTCGAGCAGCGTCGTGTCGGTGAATTAACCAGTCGAATTTCGGCGGATGTTTCGCAATTGCAGAGCGTATTCACGTTGACATTGGCGGAATTGTTTCGGCAACTGGCTACGCTGATCATCGGCACAGGGATAATTCTCTACGTTTCCTGGAAACTCACCCTGTTTATGCTGGCTACGTTTCCGGTGATGATTGTAGCGGCTTTATTTTTTGGTCGATTTATTCGCAAGCTATCGAAGCAGGTACAGGATTTACTGGCTCAGGCGAACGTAGTGGTTGAGGAAACGCTGCAATCGGTACACATCGTTAAGGCATTTACCAACGAAAATCTGGAAATTAACCGGTATGGAACTGCTTTACAACGGGTTGTCGGTATGGCGCTTCAGGCGGCTAAATATCGGGGCATTTTTGTGTCATTTATCATTTTTGCCCTATTCGGTGGTATCATCAGCATTGTCTGGTATGGCGGTTCACTGGTGATGAACAACGAAATGCCTTTTGCTGATCTGCTCACGTTTCTTGTCTACACAACCTTTATTGGTGGGTCTGTGGGAGGAATGGGTGATGTATATTCTCAATTAGCCCAGACGTTGGGGGCCTCGGAGCGAATTCTGGAAATCCTGCACGAACCTTCTGAAGTTAAGGCTCACGAAGAACTACCATTGTTTGTACCGGTGCAGGGTAAAATTCAGTTCGATGATGTTAGGTTTTCGTATCCCTCCCGCCCCGACGTACCGGTTCTGAAGGGCATTACGCTCGATGTTGCTGCCGGTCGGAAAATAGCGCTGGTTGGTCAGAGCGGAGCCGGCAAATCGACTATTGTGCAACTGCTGATGCGCTACTATCCACTGTCTGGTGGACGTATCCTGATCGATGATCGTGATCTGAATAGCTTTAATATTACCGAGCTTCGGAAAAATGCTGCCATTGTTCCTCAGGAAGTTATGTTGTTTGGCGGAACAATCATGGAAAATATTCAATACGGGAAGCCCGGTGCAACGGAGGCTGAAGTACGCGAGGCTGCTCGTAAAGCAAATGCATTGCAGTTTATTGAGTTGTTTCCGGAAGGCCTTCAAACGGTGGTTGGTGAGCGGGGAATCAAGCTTTCGGGCGGACAGCGGCAACGTATCGCCATTGCCCGCGCCATCCTGAAAGATCCGGCCATTTTGATTCTGGATGAGGCTACCAGTTCGCTCGATGCTGAGTCGGAACGTTTGGTGCAGGAAGCGCTGGATGAATTGATGCAGGATCGCACAACGATAATAATTGCGCACCGATTAGCCACGATTCGTAAAGTCGACATGATTTACGTACTGCGTGAAGGGCAGATTGCCGAATCAGGAACGCATGATGAATTAGCCAGTCAGGAAGAAGGGATCTATGCAAACCTGGTTAAACTGCAGTTTGAAATAGTGGATAATGATAAATAAGCAGCGTAAAATGAATATGCACAATTTTTGGTTTATTCATTAACAGCTAACTATTTTTCATTGAGCGCGATTCAATTTTTTCAAAAAGTATGACACATGCATCTAAAACCCTGAAAGACTTTAACCTTCGGCACACCAGTGGCCGCGAGGAGGTGCTGGGTTTGTTTCTGAGCGCCGGTCATGCATTGGCTCATCACGACATTGAAAATGGACTTGGTCCTGATCATGATCGGGTAACGATTTATCGGACGCTACGTACATTTCTGGATAAAGGGCTGATTCACAAAGTTCTTGATGATGAAGGTGGCACAAAATATGCACTTTGTCGGGAAACCTGTACGGATGGCCACCATCACCACGATCACGTTCATTTTAAGTGTGAAGCCTGCGGTCAGACGACCTGTCTGGATGACGTCAGTATTCCAACCGTTACGTTGCCCAGCGGCTACAACCGCAAAGAAATGAACCTCCTTATTCAGGGTGTTTGTCAGGGTTGTAACAAATAGCGTGGGAATTACCCCGCGATTTTTAACGCAGTCGCGGATTGTTCCCGCGTTTTTAGTATGCCCCTCGAAACCTTTCTGCAGCGTCAGCAAACCTTTGTTCAGGCCGAACAATCGGCTCAACGTCAGTATAATCAATTAGCCTTTTGGAGGCTTATCTGGTTTGTCGGCAGCGTAGTTATTGTCTGGCTTTTTGGTAGGCTCGATCAGCAGATATATGCCGTAATCACTACGTTGATTGGAATAGCTGGCTTTTTAATTTTACTGAAAAAGCATCAGAATGTTCGGCGGGAACGCGATTTAAACCACCAGCTGGCTTTTATCAATCAGGATGAAGCAGCTCGGCTACAGCGTCAGTACCTTCGCCCGGAAACAGGTGAGCAATTTGCCAGCCCAACGCACTATTATTCCGGCGATCTGGATGTATTCGGCAAGCATTCGCTTTTTCGTCTGCTTAATCGCACCCACACGTATGCAGGCCAGAATCGGCTGGCTAACTGGCTAAAAGCACCTTCTTCCCCCGATACAATTCGACTTCGTCAACAGGCTGCTGCTGAATTACAACCTCAAATTGACTGGCGGCAGCAATTTGAAGCTTTAGCTTATCTGGAAAATACGGTTGGAGGTAAGACGGACGATTTAATTAAATGGGCTACAGCGGCTGACATTTCGCCAATGCCTGCCTATCTGAACATTGCCCGATTTTTATTTCCGATCATTACGTTAGCTTTATTTATAGCCTGGTTAACCGGCTACATAGCCGGTGCTGTAGTGCTATTTGCCTTAGCCGCACATGGTTTACTGTTAAGCCGAACGTCGGCACGGGCGAAAGAGGTCAGCGAACAGACCTTTGAAATTTCGACAGCTTTAAAATCTTTTCAGGCATTATTTCAGCAGGCCAGGCAACTAAAGGGTGATGCTATTCGACTAAGGTCTGTTCACCAGGCGTTGACACCTAACAATCACTCAGCAAATGAAGCCATTGGGCAACTTTCCCGATTAACGGAAGGACTAAACTATCGGCGTAATCCTTATTTCTATCTGCTTTTCGGCATTGCTACGTTGTGGGATGTTCATTACCTGTTTAGGCTCGAACGCTGGAGGCAGGAGTATGGTCCTGATCTTCACCGCTGGTTTGAAGCGCTAGGCGAATTAGAAGCCCTGAACAGCCTGGCGGGCTTTGCCTATGCGCATCCGGTATATACCACTCCCGATATTGTCGATGATGAATTTATGCTGGATTTCACAGCGGCCGCCCATCCGTTGCTACCCCCGGATCGAAGTGTTCCAAATTCATTGACCTTATCAGGCACTGGCCAGACCATGTTAATAACCGGATCGAACATGTCGGGGAAAAGCACATTTTTGCGTACAGTTGGTGCTAATGTCGTACTGGCTCTTGCTGGCGCAGTAGTAAGCGCCGAGCGGTTCTGGTGTTCACCTGTTCGTGTATTTACGAGCATGCGTACACAGGATTCGCTGGAAGAAAGTACGTCGTCGTTCTACGCTGAACTAAAGCGGCTTCAGACGCTTATCAATCTGACTAAACAACCGGCTACTGAATCAAAAGAAAAAGACCGTGATCGCCTGCCTGTCTTGTATTTTCTGGATGAGATTTTGAAGGGTACTAATTCGGCAGATCGGCATAGAGGTGCCGAAGCGTTAATTCGCCAATTACACCAGACGACGGCGTCGGGCTTTGTTTCAACCCACGATTTGGAATTGGGGCAGCTTACAAATGCTGATGATTTTGTACGTAACTATCATTTTCAATCCGATCTTCTTAACGGCGAACTGATGTTCGATTATAAGCTCCGAACAGGAATCTGTAAGAGTTTTAACGCGAGCCAGCTTATGCAGGCTATCGGTATTCAAATGGATGTAGTTCAAAAGTAAAGCCAATACCAACGTAATCTCGGCCCAATCTGCAAGGTTGGCACCGGAATTTTAACGTATTTAAGCAAGCCTAGGAGAGTTCTGGCGGCCAAACTACGTGGTTTCAGCAATTTTATCAGATTGATATCTGGAGCGATGTACCATTCATGCCTGCCGCCCAAACCATCTTTGTTTGCATTCCACGTTTCCGCTTCCAGGCCCATTCCAACAGATAGTTGTAGCCAGTCGGGCCAAATGCGCTGCCAGCGTTGCCCACCGAATCGTTTGGGCGAAAAGGAAAACCAGTACGTTTGATTGATGTAATCGTCGATGGAAAAGCATTGTGTCGGAATGCCCCTCGCCTTAAAGTACTTGGACGTTTGCTGCCAATAGCTGAATTTCCATTGTGATTCCCGCAAAAAGCCTGATCGGTGTTGAGCCATTGGCCAGAAGCCTCCTATTGTACCCGCCGTTACGTCTCGCCAACTGAACCCATACGTGGGTGAATAGGCATCTTTCAACTCGATACTCAGTTCTACGAAAGCGGCTGAACCTAACGCCATCCATTGCGCTTTTTGTTCGGCAACTCCTCCCCACTTAAAGGCATTGTAATAAGCTTCCGCTACAAACGTACCACCCATCAGATGAGCCACTTTATCTAGTCCGCTGGCATAAGTCAGGTCACGACCTTCATCGAAATGTAACGGAACGCCTTTATCATTCCACCAGGTTCGTTCCAGATAGGCGTATGTTGACCCTAAAGTGAGAAGCGACGTAGCACCAACAGCCCATAATCGTCTTTTTTGAGATGTCGTGTACGAAAGCGTGTGAAGAAGGCTATCTGACGGGCAAGGAATAGAGTCGGTCAGGACAGGATATTGTAATGAACAGAAAAGAAATAGAAGTTTTAGTCCCATGTGGGCATAGGACTGGAGCACTCTAAAAAAGTTACAGTATCCATAGAAACTGTTATAAAATTAGATTCACGACAGCCTTCGAAACAACTCGTTTGAACACTTGTTAAGTTTGCAGAAAGCAGTACCTTTGCGGATAATAGTATGCATGCATACTATTATTGTTCAATTAGTAAAGAATGAATTGGCAGGCGAAGACCAATAAAAAAGCCTTCCTGATCAGGAAGGCTTACTTGAAGGGAGTGGTGATGGACGGAATCGAACCGCCGACACAAGGATTTTCAGTCCTTTGCTCTACCAACTGAGCTACATCACCAAAACAGACGCGCTGTTTAAATGTGGGTGCAAAAGTATGGATTCTATGCCTTTTTCCAATACACTAGTTGAATTTTTTTTGAGTAATAGCGTAGCGGCAGGTATACATTGCTGATTATCAAGTGAAATAATACGCATTTGACATGGAGATTGTTCAACAAATATTGTTCGTTTTAGCTTTAGCAGCAACAGGCTGGTATATAGCAAAACGCATCGGGCTCATTACCCGCGTTATTCGGTTAGGCAGGCCAGAAAATCGGTTCGACCATGCGGATGAGCGACTAAAAACCATGCTGCTGGTCGCATTTGGTCAGAAGAAGATGTTCACCAATTTGCTGGTTGGTGTAATGCACTTTGTTATCTATGCAGGCTTTCTGATTATTAATATCGAAATTCTGGAGATTATTCTGGATGGCATATTAGGTACGCACCGCTTGTTTGCGCCGTACATTGCGCCCATTTATCCAGTTCTGATTGATGTCTTTGAGGTCCTGGCGTTCGGCGTTCTGACCGTTTGTGTCGTCTTTTTATGCCGTCGATTTATAGCCAAAGTGAGCCGTTTTCAGCCAGAGCGACACCGCGAAATGACCCGATGGCCCCGCACAGATGCGGCTATAATTCTTATGGCGGAAATCCTCTTAATGGTCGCTTTTTTGACCTGGAATGCCTCTGATAGCGTTCTGCGCGACCGGGGTGTTGGTCATTACGCTGAATTGCGGGGCGTAGTGCCTGATTTTCTGATTAGCCAGTTTCTAAAACCGCTTTTTGCTGGGTTCGGTGATACGTCATTAATAGTATACGAACGCTTTTCGTGGTGGGCACACATTCTGGGTATTATGGCGTTCGCGATTTACGTAACGTACTCGAAGCATTTGCATATCGCGCTGGGTTTCCCGAATGTGTACTTTTCAGACCTCCAGCCGAAAGGCGAGATGCAGAACATGCCTGAAATAACGAAAGAGGTACAGCTTGCGCTTGGCCTTCCCGTAACAACCGATTCGGATGGTTCGCAGACAAATGACAACGGAGAGCAACCCGCTGAAGTAGGCAGATTTGGCGCAAAGGATGTCCAGGATTTGAAATGGATAAACCTGATGAATGCGTACAGTTGTACCGAGTGCGGACGTTGTACAGCCGCTTGTCCGGCTAATATTACTGGCAAAAAATTGTCTCCCCGTAAAATCATGATGGATACCCGCGACCGGCTTGAAGAAATTCAAATCGGCTGGAAAATACATGGATACGATTACAAGGACGATAAATCACTCCTGAACGATTACATTACAGCCGAAGAACTGAATGCCTGCACCACCTGTCAGGCATGTGTAAATGCTTGCCCGATAAACATCAACCCGTTAGACATTATCCTGCAGTTACGTCGGTATCGGGTTATGGAAGAGTCGCAGGCGCCAGCATCCTGGAATGCAATGTTTAGTAATATTGAAAATAACATGGCTCCCTGGAAATTTTCGCCAGCCGATCGCTTTAACTGGGCTGAGCAGGTGAATGAAGTGAAATAGAGCTTAGGGTTCGTTAAACAAGATATAGCCTTATTAGGATACCGTAACCCATCTACTAAGAACCAAAGTATTACCGAATTATGTCAACTGAAAATCAATATACAGTACCCACCATGGCCGATATGGCTGCTTCGGGTGACGAACCCGAAATTCTTTTCTGGGTGGGTTGCGCAGGTTCTTTTGATGATCGCTATAAGCGGGTTACAATTGCCTTCGTACGAATTTTAAACTACGTTGGAATCAAGTTTGCTGTGCTTGGACCAGAAGAAGCCTGTACAGGCGACCCGGCACGGCGTGCCGGAAACGAATTTCTGTTTCAAATGCAGGCCATGTCGAATATTCAGGTATTAAACGGCTATAATGTCAGGAAAATCGTGACAGCCTGTCCACATTGTTTTAATACGCTCAAAAACGAGTACCCCGAACTCGGTGGAAACTATGAAGTCATTCACCATTCACAGTTTTTGCAGGGCCTGATCAACGAAGGACGAATTCGGGTTAAAGATGGTCAGCCGTTTAAAGGTCGGCGGATAACCTTTCATGACTCCTGTTACCTTGGCCGGGCCAATAAAATATACGAAGCTCCACGCGACGTATTAGCAGCACTTGATGCTGACCTGGTGGAAATGAAACGCGTACGTGCCAACGGGCTGTGTTGCGGTGCGGGTGGGGGCCAATACTTTAAAGAACCTGAACCCGGCAAAAAAGACGTTAACGTCGAACGGGTGGAGGAAGCACTTGGCACGGGTGCCGATACCATTGCTGTCGCCTGCCCTTTCTGTATGACCATGATGTCCGATGGTGTAAAGAATAAGAATAGGGAGGATTCCGTCAGGGTTTACGACATTTCGGAACTCATTGCGCAGGGCCAAGGGTTGTAGTTTCAGTATAGAATGAACAACGCAGGGTAGTAATGTTTTGTAAACTACTGATACGTTCATAACTCAATATCCTTCATTAATGCTATGTACGTTGACTTTGACACATTACCCGAAAGCGCCCGTGTATGGGTGTATCAGGCGAATCGACCGCTTACCGATGGTGAAGTAAAATCTATAGATGAAGCGCTGAAATCATCTTTAAGTCAGTGGGAGGCCCATGGTCAGCCGCTGCTGGCGTCGGCGCAGGTGATTAAGAATCGCTTTGTCGTGGTTGGAGTGGATGAAGGCTATACATTGCCAAGTGGCTGCTCGATAGATGCCTCTGTTCGCACATTGCAGAATATTGGCCGTCAGATTGGGAGTGGCAACGAGCCTGTTGATTTTTTTGATCGATCAGCAGCCATTCAATTAGCAGACGGATCAGTCCAAACAATTGTTTTGCCAGCACTTAAGAATGCTGTTTCGGATGGCACCATTACGCCTGATACTCTTGTCGTTAATACCTTAGTCAATACAAAAGCTGCGTTCAGCAAAAATTGGCTTATTCGGGCAGCTGATTCCTGGCTAAAGCGTTATTTTAAAAAGATGACGGTCTTACCCGGATAAAATAATACTGAGAGATACGTACTATTAAGGCCGCCCATTTACTAACTACACGTAGTAAATGGGCGGCCTTAACATTGACAGAAATAGAAACGTTCCTGCCAAATCGTCATATTACCTTGGTTTTGCCTCTTTTTTAGAACAAAGGAGTGATTTTTGCAGTCAGTTCTAGTAAAACTCAACGAATAGAATATGTCTAATTAATGAATTCGTTGAGAATTGCCGATAGTAAACGGCGATTAACTGTTACTTTTATGGCGACTATTCCCGAAGTTATGTCAGATACGCCAACTCGCGACGACGACCAATTGCTACCAGAGGGCGATTCTATCGACCAGCCCTCGGCTGATACGCCTACTCGTGGCTATACCGATGAGCAGAAGTATCAGATTTTTAACAAAGAGTTTATGCCTCATATAGACTCAATGTACAATTTTGCTTTCCGTTTAACAATGGACGAGGACGACGCCAACGATCTCGTTCAGGATACGTATTTAAAGGCATTCCGGTTCATTTCATCATTTGAACAAGGAACTAACGCAAAAGCATGGCTGTTTCGGATACTGAAGAACAGCTTCATTAACGATTATCGGAAGAAAAGTAAGGAGCCAGCTAAGGTAGATTATCAGGATGTTGAAACTACCTACAACTCCGAAGATGCTGAGTCAGAACATACGGTTGACCTTCGGGCTGAGTCTGTTTCTGATTTAATCGGTGATGAAGTTGCAAATGCGCTGAATGCGTTACCAGTTGATTTTCGGACCGTAATTATTCTTTGTGATATCGAAGGATTCACTTACGAAGAGATGGCCAAAATTTTAGATATTCCGATTGGAACCGTTCGCTCCCGTTTGCACCGTGCCCGCAACCTGTTAAAAGAAAAGTTACGTGATTATGCATCTTCGATGGGTTACAAAGAAGAAAATGAAGAATAAAACGAACTTTTTCTTACACTAAATTGGTTCTGCTTATAACTTAATGGTATTATTATTCTTGGAATAAATTAGACTTTTCCAATGCAAACGTCGTTGCCGTCCTCCTCTTCATCTGAAGCTAAACCCGAAATGAAACATAATTGTGATCATCGGGCCGACTGTTTAAAGATGATTCAGCTGATTCTGGATGGAGAAGCCACCGAACAACAGCTCGCCAAACTGCAAGCCAATCTCGAATCCTGCAAACCTTGTATTGAGATGTATCATCTCGAAAAGGAAGTAAAGGAGTTACTAACCAAACGCATGGAGAAAAGATGTTGCCCTGAGCAGTTGGTGGCAACGATTAAATCCCGTATACTGAGCTTTAGCTAATCATCCTATCATAATTGGGGTAATCAGGGAATGCTTTCAATAGCAACTCTGATTACCCCAATTATTTTTATTTTACCCTAATTCTTTATCCACCGTGGACGGTAAACTTATTATTTTTTCTGCCCCTTCTGGCTCCGGCAAAACTACCATTGTGAAGCATCTTCTGGCCGAGAACAATAATCTCGGCTTTTCCATTTCGGCTTGTACCCGCGACCGTCGGGGGCGAATGGAAGAAAATGGTAAGGATTATTATTTCTTAACGCCCGAAGAATTCAAACAGAAAATTGATAATAATGAATTTGTGGAGTGGGAAGAGGTGTATACCGGTGCTTTCTACGGTACGTTAAAGTCAGAAATTGAACGGCTTTGGGCGAGCGGAAAACACGTACTGTTCGATGTGGACGTGCAGGGCGGATTGAAGTTAAAAGACTATTACGGGGATAAAGCACTGGCCGTATTTGTGAAAGTACCCGATGAAGAAACCCTTCGCCAGCGTTTGATTGGACGTGGTTCTGAAACAGAGGAAAGTTTATCCAGACGATTATTTAAGGTTCACTTTGAAATGAGTTTTCAGAACCGTTTCGATGCTGTTTTGATGAACGATGACCTGGAAACATCCCTACAGAAAGCTCAAAAATTGGTCGATGATTTTGTAAAGGAAAACAAAGTACCTGCGAAAGCTGCAGTAATCTAATTTTTTAGCGACTAGTGAAAATCGGTCTGTTCTTCGGTTCGTTCAATCCTATCCACATTGGTCATCTGATCATTGCCAATACAATGGCCACAACGACCGACTTAGAACAGGTGTGGTTTGTTGTATCGCCCCAGAATCCGTTTAAGAAGACAAAGAGCCTGTTACACGAATTTGACCGGCTCGATATGGTGGAGCGAGCTATTGCTGACAACAGTCGGCTGAAGGCCACGAATATTGAATTTTCGATGCCGAAGCCCAGCTACACCATCGATACGCTGGTCAGGCTCAGTGAGAAATATCCGCAGCACACGTTCCGGTTAATCATGGGCGAAGACAACCTTGAGCAGTTCGCCAACTGGAAGAACTACGATAAAATTCTGGAATACTACGGATTGTATATCTATGAACGACCACGTGCTGTCGAAAGCCCATTCAAAACGCATACGAATGTGCGCATCGTCAAAGCCCCTCTACTGGATATTTCAGCAACATTCATCCGCGAAAGTGTCCGGGCCAATCGATCAATTCGTTACATGGTACCTGAGGTGGTCGAAGAAATGATCGAGCGGAAGAAATTTTACTTGTAACGTAAATGCTTCAGCTAAAACCGTTTTGGCTGGAGCATTTACGTTAGGGAAGCCCATTCTGAAATGTAATCTCTGTAGCTAGGCCAATGGCGCTGAACCGAATGGCGACGGAGGAGCTCGTTGATTTCGCTCCGGGCTGGTTGCATTGGGGACCCTTCTCCAGAAAGTAAATGTAGAATTTCTGATTGCGATCCGCAATCTGATTAATGTCGGGCCTGCCGAGCAATTCGCCTATCGTATTGGACGACTTACCCTTGAAATTCTGAACCTCAGCTTTGAAGTCGGGCACGAGTGTAGCCCGAACGCCGTTACAGCCTCCCCGGTCGCTACGCCACTTTTTTATATCAAGCCTACCGAACGTATCTGGTGCCGAACTGCAACTAAAAACACTCCCAAGTACTGCTAACAGAAGTAGCTGGTGCAGTATATATTTTACGTTACTCATTGTTCGTTATAAAGTACCTGCAACAGCGTTTGGCCAACCGCTTTAAGCGTACTCCGGTCAATATTGCTCATGTTGTCTTCTGCCGTATGCCAGGCAGGGAAGAAGCCACCCGTACCGGTATTTGTGTGAATGATATCGATCATCGGAATTTTAGCGATGGTATTTGGGGCCAGGTGATCATCTGTTATTTGGGCGCCCGGTGTGTCAATAAAATACTGGCTGTATCCTGCCCGACTGGCGGTCTGCCAAACATTGTTGACAACCGTAGGCGCAAATTCTATCGAAAACCCTTCTTTCGCGAAAGTGGCTCCTTTTGCTCCAACCATATCGAGCAGAATACCGTAATAAGCTGAATAACCAGGTTTATGCAGGTTTTTAGACCAATAGCGCGAACCCAGACAAAAGCCAATGTAATCGTATTGATTCTGCGTTTCTTTTTCGAAATCGTTACTGGCTTTCTCGCCATTACCCCAATCCTCAGCGTCGAAAAAGATAATATCGATACCAACCGTTGGCTTTTGTTGACTTTGCTGAATCGTGCGAGCCAACTCAAGCAAAACGCCTACGCCACTGGCTCCATCGTTAGCCGCCATTACGGGTTTCAGTTGATCAGCTTTATCCGGGTCATGGTCAGCGTGTGGGCGCGAATCCCAATGCGAAGCCAACAGGATACGTTTGGTTGCTTTTGTATTTATGCTGCCTATGATATTACGGGCATTCAGTTTTTTGCCATCCCAGGTAGTTGCAACAAATGTTTGCTCTGTCACTTCACAACCGTATTGTTTCAGTTTGGCTGCCAGATAATTTCCTGTTTGAACATGAGCAGGCGTGTTTGGTACCCGTGGCCCGAATTTCACCTGTTGATCAACGTAAGCGTACGCAGAATCGGCATTGAAGGCTGGCGCTGATACGGAAACTGGCTGCTCAGAAGTTTGTGTCGTGTCGGTCTTCGACTCTTTATTCCGGCAGGAACTGGTTATTGCCAGAAGGATGGCTATGGAATAGCTTAGAATGGATTTCGTCATTTTATGATCAATGATAGTCATTGCGAATCACTCGGCGGGAATTAGTGGTCAGTACGTACTTCGGTTAAGAATAACTATAAAGACTGCCGATAGCCGGGCATGATTGGTAATGACATTACTTACTCTTCATACGCCCAATCGATCTGGTGCTTCATATCTTTTATGGCCAGACCTTGTGCTTTGAAGTACGAACGTATCTGATCCACTTTGTCGTATTGGCGTTGTTCTTTATACTCCCGATATAGCGTTAGCAGACCTTCCAGAACAGGCTGATTGGCAGTCCCTTCCTCTTTAAGTCCGAGCACTTCCTGCATGAACGCTACAAAAGAGTCTTTGAGTAAATTAAACACCTCTTCGCCAAGTACGGATGCCTGAAGTTGTCGCAGATAAATCATGTTGACGTACTTCAACAACGTAAATAACTGCGCAATGCCAACGGCCGTATTCAGGTCGTCGTTCATAGCTTCGTAGAACTGCTGAACAGCTTGCCGAATATCCTGCTGCTTGGCTTCATCCGGGGTCGCGTCACCAGCCTGATACGTCATCATTTTGATGATACGTAATCCATTCGCCAGGCGCCGATAACCTTTCTGAGCAGCTTTGAGTGCGTCGTTTGAGAAGTCGAGTGTACTGCGGTAATGCGATTGCAGCATGAAAAACCGCACAGTCATCGGACTATAGGCCTGATCAAGCAGCGTGTGGCTACCGGCAAATAACTCGGCAGGTAAAAATGAGTTACCCAACGATTTCGACATTTTCTGTCCATTGACGGTTAGCATGTTCGAGTGCATCCAGTAACGAACCGGATCGTGGCCTGTCAGTCCATCCCCCTGCGCGATCTCGCATTCGTGGTGTGGAAACTTCAGGTCCATCCCTCCTCCGTGAATATCGAATTGCTTACCCAGATATTTGGTACTCATGCAGGTGCACTCCAGGTGCCAACCCGGAAAACCTTCGCCCCAGGGCGAGTTCCAACGCATTATATGTTCGGGCGCTGCCCGTTTCCAGATCGCAAAATCGAGGGGGTTACGCTTCTCCGACTGGCCATCCAACTCACGGGTTTCGTTGAGCAAATCATCTAGAATACGTCCCGAGAGCTTGCCATAATTACCGCCCCGCTGATTGTATGTTTCGATGTCAAAGTAGACAGAACCATTGGATTCGTAAGCCAGACCATTCGCCAGCAAAGCCTGTACCGCTTCAATCTGTTCAACCATATGGCCTGTTGCGGTTGGCTCAATACTTGGTGGATACGTATTGAACTGCGCCATTACCGTATGAAAATCGTTGGTAAAGCGCTGAACGATTTCCATAGGCTCAACCTTTTCCAGCTTAGCCATCCGCCCGATTTTATCTTCGCCATCATCGCCATCGCCCACCAGATGGCCCACATCCGTCAGGTTACGAACGTATCGCACTCTATAACCGATAAATGACAGGTATCGGTACAGCGTATCGAAGGTCAAAAAGGTACGGACATTGCCCAGGTGAACGTAGTTGTAAACCGTCGGTCCGCAGACGTACATGCCTACATACGGCGGATTGAGCGGTTCAAAAAGTTCTTTTTTGCGAGAGAGCGTATTGTATAAGTGGAGTGGTTGCATTGCTTTTATTGTTTCGACCGAGCCAGGAGCCGAAGAGTCTTATGTCGTCTGATGGTGTAATCTACCTCTTGCCTTTGTCGGAACAAGTAAAGAACAACAAGGCAAAAGCAACACCAAAAAAGGCTTACAAAGCTAAGCATTGTAAGCCGGAAAACGGTAGCCCGCCCGGTTTTAGCTATATTCGCGTTTTGTTTTTAAAACTGACCTGTTCAGATTCTGTAATGCAGATAGTTGAGGTAGGCACTAATGCCAACTATCAGAACGAATTTATCCAGTTTCCAGTGCGGCTGTATCGTATGGATACGTACTGGATTCGTCCTTTGGATACCGATGTGGAGGAAGTGTTTGACCCGGCACGTAACAAACGTTTCGAGCAGGGCGAATGCATTCGGTATTTGTTGCTCAATGATAAAAACGAGACGATTGGGCGCGTAGCTGCTTTTATTGACTATCAAATTGCTAATCTGGACAACGACCAGCCAACGGGCGGTATAGGTTTTTTTGAATGTATTGATAATCAGGAAGCCGCTTTCAAACTATTTGATGCGGGCAAAGCGTGGCTACAGAGCCGGGGCATGGAAGCAATGGATGGTCCCATCAACTTCGGCGACCGTGATCGCTGGTGGGGGCTGTTGGTTGATGGGTTCGATCGGGAGCCAAACTACTGTATGCCCTACACGAAGCCTTATTACGTTCCGTTCTTCGAAAACTACGGTTTTAAGGACTATTTCAAACAGTTTACGTTTGGTATCCCGACAACCTGGTCGAAACTGGTCGATATGTCGCAGGCAGTAAAAGATCGTGCCCAGCGTATCTACGAAAATCCTGACTATAGCTTTCGAACGATCAATAAAAAGAACCTGCCAGCTGCAGCTGAACAGTTCCGGCACATTTATAATGCTGCCTGGGGTGGACATAGCGGAGTGAAGGAAATGTCGGCGGAGCAGGCGCAACTGCTGATGAAAAAGCTAAAGCCGGTAATCGACGAAAAGATTATCTACTTTGCTTATTATCACGATGAGCCCGTCGCTTTTTTCGTTTGCTTGCCCGAACTTAACCAGGTGTTCAAGCACGTAAATGGCAAACTCGACCTAATCGGTAAGCTGAAATTCTTATGGCATATGTTGCTGAAAACCAATCACAAAGCCTTTGGCGTAGTGTTTGGCGTAGCGCCCGAGCATCAGGGAAAAGGAGTTGAAGCGGCCATTGCGTTACGTATGCCTCATGAAGCTGACCACAATCCGAACTTTCAGTATACGGAACTGGAAATGAACTGGGTCGGCGATTTTAACCCGATCATGGTTCGGTTTGTAAGCCAGCTAGGATCTAAAATCGTCAAGACGCATATTACGTACCGAAAATTATTCGACGAGACCAAACCATTCAAACGCTGTCCAGTAATTGGGCGGAAGCGATAAGCTGATTTCATGTTCAGGTATCCCTGAAGGTGAAAGGTTGAACAAATAAAACAAAGCAATAATGAGTCTATTAACCGTTGGTTCGGTAGCGTTCGACGCACTGGAAACCCCATTTGGCAAAACCGACAAGATTATCGGTGGTGCTGCTACGTATATCACCCTGTCAGCTTCGTATTTTACGAAAGAAAATAATCTGGTAGCGGTTGTCGGCGACGATTTCCCGCAATCCATGATTGACGATCTGACTCAGCACGGGATAAACACCGAGGGGCTACAGATTCGGAAAGGCGAAAAGACGTTTTTCTGGGCGGGTAAGTATCATAACGATATGAATACGCGCGATACATTGGTGACGGAGTTGAACGTAATGGAGAACTTCGATCCAATTGTTCCTGACTCGTACCAGGACTGCCAATACCTGATGTTGGGCAACACGGCCCCATCTATTCAGCAAACCGTAATTGAACGCTTACACAATCGTCCAAAACTGATTGTGCTGGATACAATGAATCTCTGGATTGACATTGCAAATGCTGACCTGCTGAGTTTGCTCAAACTGGTTGACGTACTGGTGTTGAATGATGAGGAAGCCCGGATGCTAACGCGGGAGTATTCGTTGGTACGCGCAGCCAACAAAATTCAGACAATGGGTCCGAAAACGGTAATTATTAAGAAAGGCGAACATGGTGCTTTACTGTTTAGTGAAGGCCGAACGTTTTTCGCGCCCGCACTCCCGCTCGAAGTGGTATTTGATCCCACCGGCGCAGGCGATACGTTTGCCGGCGGTTTTATAGGCTATCTTGCTAAAACCGATGATATTACGTTCGACAATATGAAACGGGCCATTATTTACGGCTCAGCCATGGCGTCGTTCTGCGTAGAGAAATTCGGGGCCGAACGGATTATGAACCTGACTCAGGAAGAAATTCAGGCGCGCGTCAATGAATTTGTTACGTTGTCGGCATTCGGACTGGAATAAAAACTCATTTAGTAGTTCTATAAAAATGCAGTGAGCTGGTAAATATCAGCTGACTGCATTTTTTATGCTATTTATTCGAAAAACAACGGCGTGTTGGATAGCTAGTTCAAGTGGAAGAAAATCCGTACTGGTACGAATTAAAGACGAGCAAACTTACCTAAGAAATAGCTGGTAGACTATCCGATGATTTTCAGACGTTGATTGTCAGTAGGAAGTGGATGAGCCACAAATTAGCCTTATTTTCGGTGCGGTTTTATTCGCCTTCTTCGATAAGCTATGGCAGATTTTACGAACCAGATTGTTTTTATTACGGGTGCAGGTTCGGGTATTGGCCGAACAACGGCATTGGCTTTTGCAAGGGCAGGTGCCACGGTTGTCGTTGCCGAAATAAATGAAGCGGCTGGACAGGATACCGTTCGCCAAATTCAGCTGACAGGTAACAAATCGTTATTTATTGCCTGCGATGTTTCCAGCGCCGATCAGATTCATACTGCTATTCAAATGGTGGTTGATCGATATGGCCGATTGGATGTGGGGATCAATAATGCGGGTATCGGTGGAAAATATGCCCGATTAACCGAACAAACCCAATCTGATTTCGAGCAACTGATGGCCATTAACGTCGGTGGTGTATTCTACGGAATGCAGGCGCAGATTCGTCAGATGCTAACCCAGAAAGAGGGCGGTAAGATTGTAAACGTATCAAGTATTGCCGGTGTACGGGGTATGCCTATGGGCGCACCGTATAGCGCGTCAAAACACGCGGTGCTGGGCTTAACCAAAACAGCTGCGCTGGAATACGTTCGGCGGCATATTCGCATCAATGCCGTTTGTCCGGTTTATACACACTCCGCTATGGTCGACGAATTGTTTCGCGAGGTTCCGGATATGGAAGAGAAAATGCGACGGCGGATTCCAATTGGCCGCTTAGGTGAGCCGGAAGAAATTGCTCAGGCTATCCTGTGGCTCTGCTCCGAGGAAAACACTTTTGTTACGGGGCAGGCCATTCAACTGGATGGTGGCATGACAGCAGGATAGCAAAACTTTCAGGAAGCTCGTAGCCATTCCTCTTCTTTGAGCCGCATTTGGGCTTGCTCGTCATCGGTTTTGTCGCCATAACCGCATAAATGCAATAGACCATGGGCCAAAACCCGGCGCATCTCCTGCTCCGCCGGAACTCCTAGTTGCGACGCGTTGTCGGCTACGCGTTCGATACTGATAAAAATATCGCCTTCGATTTTACCCTCTTCTTCGCTCTGGTCGAACGTAATAATGTCGGTATAATAGTCGTGCTCCAGATAATCCCGATTGACTTGTAAGACGTATTCGTCGGAGCAAAAAATATAGTTTAACTCACCTACAGCGTAACCTTCCTGCTCAGCCTGTTGCTTCAGCCATTGGCGGGTTGCCTGTTTCTGAGGGAGTTTATAGGAAATGTCTTCGTTAAAAAATCGAATCATAGCAATGTGGTTACGTCTGTCCATACGTAGCGATAGCAATCCGAAAAGCTTCCGTCTGGGTTAGCCAGTGATACCGTCTCAGCATTAACTCCGCCTAATTTGTTATAGAATTTTTGAGCGTTCGTATTCTGTGCCAATACCCACAAATAAAAACCTGATTTGGGATTTTTCTGATAGGACCAGCGCGCTGCCAATTGAATCAGGATACGTCCAATACCTTGCCCTTTCAGCTCTTTGCGAACATGCAAATTGTCGAGAAGCGTTCCCCATACAGGGCTATCCTCCGCATAAGCACAGGCAAAACCACAGAGGACGGCATCCGTTTCGGCAATTATAACATATTGATTTATGGGTGGTTGCTGGAATCGATTTCGCCAGATTTCCAGCCGGTTTTGATGAACTGGTCCATCCAGAAACGTATCGCTCCATATACCTCTGTAGTTTTGCTGCCAGCTAAGACTATGTAGCTGGGCAATCGGATCGGCATCTTCTGAAATGGCCTCACGATACGTAATCATGTCGTAGACAGAATTAATTTGGCAAATCTAAACGCCAGGATTTGTGTTACAAAGTCATCACCCAATTACCGACTGGTCTATGAAAGCGATTTCACTAACTGCAACTCACCAACCTGTTCAGCTCATCGATGCGCCTGTGCCAACGGCTGACCCCGGCCAAGTGCTTATTAAATTACAGGCTGCCGCACTGAACCATCGCGATGTGTTTATTCAACAAGGTTTATATCCTAAAATCAAGCTTCCGGCAATTCTAGGTTCCGATGGGGCAGGTATTGTGGAGCAGGTAGGCGAGGGCGTCGATCCAGTATGGCGGGGTCAGTCGGTGATCATTAATCCGGCAATGGGGTGGGGGAATAACCCAAGATTTGACGGCCCCGATTTTCGCATTCTGGGTATGCCCGAAAATGGTACGTTTGCGGAGTACGTAGCGGTCGGCGTTAACTACGTTTATCACATGCCCAATCATCTTACTATTGAGCAGAGTGCCGCGCTGCCACTAACCGGACTAACTGCCTGGCGAACGCTCATGACGCGAGCAGGTCTCCATGCCGATAGTGACAAAGTAGCTGAAAAGGTACTGATTACCGGCATTGGTGGTGGAGCGGCTTTGTTTGCCTTGCAGTTTGCCGTAGCGGCTGGGGCCGAAGTGTGGGTAACCTCCGGTTCTGACGAAAAGCTGGAAAAAGCAAAAGCGCTCGGTGCAGTCGGAGGAGTCAATTATCGGGAGCCCGATTGGCATAAAGCACTGATGACGCAAACAGGTGGAGGGCGGACCGGCTACTTCGACGTTATTATTGACAGCGCGGGCGGTCCTGGTTTTGCTAAATTGATAGACGTAGCTGCGCCGGGCGGGCGGATTGCTTTCTACGGCGGCACAACGGGTACTATTACCGACGTAGTACCGGCAAAAGTTTTCTTTAAACAGCTCTCAATTTTTGGTTCAACGATGGGGAATGAACGGGAGTTTGCCGCTATGATTTCTTTCATTACCGATAAACAAATTGTACCCATAATCGACGAAGTTTTACCACTAGATGAAGCTCAGAAGGCCATGGAAAAAATGGATTCTGGAAAACAGTTTGGTAAAATTATTCTTCGAATAAGCTAATAACTGGTTTTGTAGTTGATCGTTTTATGAGGATTTGGTCTGTTTTTTCAGTTGCAACGTAAAGTAATCCACGTAGTTAGGAGTTATCCACATTTGAAATGTGGATAACTCAATAGTTACACACATTTTTGGCTGAAAGCAGACTATTTGCCGAACCTTCAAACAAGTCGATTTACCTTTGTGGAATGTCTACTTTAACACAATCAGTTATCCATACGTTGTCGGAACGCCTGGCCACTTATGAGCAGGCGGGCCTGCTTCGTCAGCTTCGAGTAATGGATGGATTCGTCGATTTCTGTTCAAACGATTACCTCGGATTTGCCCAGTCGGCGGCTCTTAAAACTGCTATCCAACAAGCCAGCGATAAGGATCTTTCCGTACGTAACGGCGCTACTGGCTCCCGATTGTTGGCTGGTCAGACTACCGAAGCCGATGAGGTTGAACGGGCGTTAGCTACTTTCTACCAGACAGAAGCGGCTCTCATTTTTAACTCCGGCTATGCGGCAAATCTAGGGCTTTTGGCTTGCTTGCCTAAAGCGGGCGATATCCTGTTGACGGATGCGCTGGTGCACGCCAGTATGATTGACGGAGCACGACTTAGTTACGCTACCCGTTACCGGTTTCAGCATAATGATCTGGCTGATCTGGAAGCCAAACTTCAGGACGCTAACCGATTACAATCGCTTGGAGAGGTATTTGTAGCCGTAGAATCTGTTTATTCAATGGATGGCGACCTGGCTCCGCTGCGCGAAATAGCTGACCTCTGCGATCAGTATGGTGCCGCTTTATTGGTCGATGAGGCACACGCGACCGGAATTTACGGGCCTAACGGTGAAGGGCTTGTTGTTGCCTTGGGTTTACAGGAACGCGTGCTGGCTCGTGTTCATACATTCGGGAAAGCGTTGGGTGTTCATGGAGCGGCTGTTGTCGGGCCAAGGGTGTTACGTGACTATCTGATCAATTTTGCCAGACCATTTATTTACACAACAGCTTTGCCTACCCATAGTCTGATTGCCATTCGATGCGCTCATGAATACGTAAAGGCGCAGTCAAGTGCTCGAAAACAGCTTAATGAACGACTGGCTTATTTCAGAAAACAAGCGAATGAGTTATCACCCCAGGCAACCTGGACAGCGAGTGAGTCGCCTATTCAGTGTCTGATTATAAAAGGAAATGATCAGGCTCGTTACGTTGCTTCGGTAGCTCAACAGGCTGGCCTTGATGCACGGGCAATCCTCAGTCCGACTGTAGCGGCCGGACAGGAGCGACTACGGCTTTGCATTCACGCATTTAACACAAACGAAGAAATAGACCGGCTGATGGCAGTTTTGCAGGAAGCCACAACCGGATTATCCAGTTTATGAATGTACAAACATCTACCCGGCAACTTATTGTTGCTGGCATTGGCACTGAAATAGGAAAAACAGTCGCTTCGGCTGTACTGGTCGAAGCGCTGAAAGCCGATTACTGGAAACCCATTCAATCGGGAGCCTTGACAGATTCTGATACGAACACAGTACGTCAGTTAATTAGTAATTCCGTTTCTCGCTTTCATCCGGAAGCGTATCGACTAACACAGCCTTTGTCGCCACATGCTGCGGCCGAAATCGATGGGGTTACAATTGACGCTCAATCCATTACGACACCCACGACAGATAATTTACTGATTACTGAATTAGCCGGTGGACTGATGGTTCCGCTCAATAGCCAGTACCTGAATGTTGATCTGGTGCAGCAGCTTGGAGCGCCAGTGGTGCTGGTGTCACGAAATTATCTGGGCAGTATCAACCATACGCTCTTGTCCGCCGAAGCGTGCCAGCGACGTAACATACCAATACTAGGCATACTCTTCAACGGCCCGACTGTGCCTGCTACTGAAACATTTATTCTGGCGTATACAGGCTTGCCCTGTATTGGTCGGATTGGGCAGGAAGCGGAAATAACAAAAGACGTAATCTGCTATTACGCGGCTTCGGTATTACCAGTTCTTCACCAGCTCGTTGAACCGATCCAACAGAAATCTTGAAGTAGGACCAACGTAACCATCAGCGACGGTTAACTCGCCAATTTGCGTAATAGGGAGCACTTTCTTGGTGGAACTGGTCGTAAAGGCTTCGTCGGCGTCGTAGAGTTCAGAGAGCAAAACGGGGCGCTCTTTCACCTGAAAATCATTCTGTGCCAATTGCATAATCGTTCGGCGCGTAATGCCGTGCAGAATGTACCGATTGGGGGTAATGAGTTGATCGCCTTTTACGATGAAAAAATTACTGCGGCTTAATTCACTGATTTCGCCCCCTTTCTGATACAGCAAATCAGATGCGCCAGCGGATTTTATGGCCTGCGCCATTAGAATTACGCGTTTGTAATCCGTGCTTTTTACTTCGGCCATTTCTCGAACGTATTCATCCAGAATCACCTTGATACCCTGCTCATACTGAATGGCTGGCACAGGGTGAATCGGTTCTGTCAGAATCAACAGGTTAGGCCGTTCGATACTTATGCTGTCAGCTGCATAACCACCTGTCATGACGAAACGGAAAGCCATGTCGGCAGGTGCGCCAGCTCCAACGCTACGTTCAATCAGGCTCATCAGAATAGCGTAGGTTTCTGTCTTGCTGAGAGGCAGCGGCAGATGCATACGGGTCGCTGAGTTCTGAAATCGCTCCCAGTACCAGTCCCATTGAAATGGCCGGCCATTGTAGGTCAGGAAGTAATCGAACAAGCCATAGCCGCGAAGCAGGCCAAGATCTGTCACACCAACAGCGAGTTGGTCGGTAGGAGCGATGGTACCGTTGAAATAGCCGTAGTGCATAAAAGGCCTTCGTTTTCGTGGATGCCAAAGATAAAGGTAAATACCCTATTCCACTTGAACGGTAGAAGAAATCAGCGGTTGCTACCCCAAATCCTTCACAACTAATTGCACCGTATAGCGGCTTTTCTGCTCAAGAAGCAATTTTTTATTGACCAGCACCCGGTCAATTGTGCTTTGGTCGTAATAGCGGATGGTGATAAGTTCCAGACCGTCATTGTAGCTAACTCGGAAATCCTGCTTCAGTTGGGTCAAAAGGGCCGGTACGCGATCGGGATTAGCATCAACAACCACTGAGAAACTAATGGCTGTATTCTGCATAAGGTTGATTTTTACACCCGCCTGAGCAAATCGCCCAAAAATCCGGCTCAGATTATCTTCCGCGATGAATGAAAAATCGTTTGGATGCAGCGAAATCAAAACCTGATTGATCTTGAAAATAAAGGAGGGCGTTAATAAATGTTGCTCGGCATTGCTGATAACCGTTCCTGGTGCATCGGGTTGTAAAAACGACCGGACATACAGAGGAATACTCTTGTTTTGCAGTGGTTTGATCGTCTTAGGGTGTATAACCGTTGCGCCATAATAGGCCAGCTCGATGGCATCCTGATACGTTAGTTTATCAAGCAGAACCGTATCATCGAACCATTTAGGATCGGCATTAAGCACGCCCGGTACGTCTTTCCAGATCGTAACACTCTCGGCATCCAAGCAGTAGGCAAAAATAGCCGCCGTATAGTCAGACCCCTCGCGACCGAGCGTAGTGGTTCGATTATCAGCCGTTTGGCCAATAAAGCCCTGAGTTACTATGATATCGGTGGTCGGTACGGTCTGATTAATACGTCGGCAGGTTTCGGTCCAGTCAACGCGGCCTTCGCGAAAACTCGTATCCGTACGAATCAGCTGCCGGGCATCAAGCCAGGTTACTGCTAATCCAGTTTGCGCCAGATAAGCCGCAACGATTTGCGTAGAGAGAATTTCCCGACTGAAACAATCTGATCATATATCTCGTCGAAAGTGCCTGCTGGTTCTTGAGCTAAATAGGTCTCAAGCTGTCTAAAGGTTTGATAGACGCTGGAGAAGTCACCCGTCAGGTCCGACAGGATCGCGTTATGATACGTGTAAATCGACTGAAAATGGCTTTGAATATGGGTAACCTGCTGCCTTGTATAGGCCCGAACCAGATCTTCTAGTGCGTTTGTGGTTTTGCCCATTGCCGATATGACCACAACGACATTTTGGCCCTGCGTTCTGACAATTTGAGCCAGATTGCGTACCCCGGCTGCATCTTTTACCGATGCTCCCCAAATTTGAAAACCTTCACTTAATGGAACAGGATAATGTATCACGAAAAATGGATAATGAGTAAGAACGATTTAACAGGTGAGTACCTATTAGTCAGGCTTCTTAAACAATATCCATTATAAATCTAAGCCAGTACGGGCCGTCCTGTAAATAACAGATCACGAACAGCACTAGCAATACCTTGTGGATCGAAACCGCATTCGCGCTGCAATTCGATCTGTTCACCGTGTTCGATCACGGCATCCGGAATACCTAAGCGTTTGACACGGGCCATGTAGCCATGATTCGCCATGAACTCAAGTATAGCGCTGCCAAACCCACCCATAATACAACCATCTTCAACCGTTAATACCCGATCAAAACGGCTAAAAATCTGGTGAAGCAGTTCCTCGTCAAGCGGTTTTACATAGCGCATATCGAAATGAGCCGGCTGGATACCTTCCCTTGCCAATAGTTCACGAGCCTGCACCGCATAATTACCAATATGGCCGATGGTTAGAATCGCTACGTTTTCTCCGTCGGCGATTAGTCTTCCCTTGCCGATTTCCTGCTTTTCGAGGGGTGTTCGCCAGTTCGGCATAACGCCCTCACCCCGTGGATAGCGGATGGTGAACGCCTGCTTACCCTGCTGAACGTCGTCCGACTGAGCAGTATACATCATATTACGTAGTTCCTGCTCATTCATCGGTGCGGCTACAATCATATTCGGAATGCACCGCATATAAGCTAAATCGTAAGCGCCATGATGGGTGGGTCCGTCGGCTCCGGCAAATCCTGCGCGGTCGAGGCAAAAAATAACCGGGAGCTCCTGAATACAGACGTCGTGGATGACCTGGTCATAGGCCCGCTGCATAAAGGTTGAATAGATATTGCAGAAAACCACTTCACCAAGCGTAGCCATACCTGCAGAGAACGTAACAGCATGCTGCTCGGCAATACCTACATCAAAAGCCCGTTTCGGCATTGCCTTCATCATGATGTTCATCGATGAGCCCGAAGGCATAGCAGGCGTTACGCCAACAATACGAGGATTTTGCTCAGCTAATTCAACTAATGTATTGCCGAAAACGTCCTGATACTTCGGGGGTTGGGGCGTATCGTATATTTTCTTGTGAATAACACCCGTTACCTTGTCAAACAAACCGGGTGCATGCCATTTGGTCTGATCTTTTTCAGCGGGTCCATAACCTTTGCCCTTTACCGTAAGGATGTGCAGTAATTTCGGGCCGGGAATATGTTTAAGGTCATCCAAAACGCTGACCAAATGATCGATATCGTGCCCATCAATC
This sequence comes from Spirosoma sp. KNUC1025, assembly GCF_045160025.1. GTDB lineage: Bacteria > Bacteroidota > Bacteroidia > Cytophagales > Spirosomataceae > Spirosoma. Next base: position 814,273 of record NZ_CP087139.1, on the reverse strand, counting down.
GGACCAAAATAACGTAGATGCAGCGACTCAAACAGGTTGCTTTGCTCAAGCAGTGAGCTTTTTATACCGGATTGTACCTGAGAAACCAGTTCCTGGGCGGTTTTGCCCAGTTTATCCATTTTGCCCAGTAAATTCCAGATTTCATCTTTCACCTTGTTGTAGGTGTGCGATGTAGTAATGTCTGTCAGGTATTCACGTAGCGCGCCCACATTTGGGTCAATGCTCATGCAATTGTCGTTCAGAACGATCAATAAGTTGCTGTCCGTGGCACCTGCATGATTCATGCCTTCAAAGGCTTCACCGGCTGTAAGCGCGCCATCGCCAATAACAGCGATATGGTTCCGCTTCAGATTACCCTGCAATTGTGACGCCACCGCCATACCTAAGGCTGCCGATATTGACGTAGAAGAGTGTCCGACACCAAAGGCATCGTACTCACTCTCTTTCCGTTTCGGGAAACCAGATAGCCCTTTATAAAACCGATTGGTGTGAAATCTATCGCGCCGGCCAGTCAGAATTTTGTGGCCGTAGGCCTGATGACCAACATCCCAGATTAACTGATCATCGGGTGTATTAAATACGTAGTGCAACGCAATCGTTAATTCAACGACGCCAAGGCTGGCACCGAAGTGACCTCCATAGACGGATACATCGTCAATAATGAATTGACGGAGTTCATCGGCAAGTTGGGGCAGGCGGGATTTATCGAGTTTACGAAGATCGTCTGGAGTATTGATAGTGGCCAACAGGCCGCCGGGGGTAATTAGCATGATGGTAACAGCTAAGCGTCTGTCTTACAACACACGTATTATCTACAATGTTATTTTGTGTACTGTAATTCGCCCATTGTGATCAAAGAACGAAGCTACTACAATTTTTCGACATTTATAAAAAATCTAAGCCTCTGTGTGCCTACACATATACGTAGACGACAGAGGCTTAGATTTTTGAAAGAACAGACGTATCAATTAAGCTAGTTTCGCTGACTGGCCCGGAAAAGTTTCTGCTTCTCTTCGCGGGTCAGGCTTTCGTAGCCAGAGCGGGATATTTTATCCAGAATCGTATCAACTTCATCTTGGTCGGGTGTCGACATCGAAGCGGGGCCCGATGAAGACACGTATGAAGTGGCTTGTGTACTGGCGCTGCTACGTTGCCGGTACGACACTTTCACTGCAGGCTTAGGCCGGAGGAGGCTGCTCCACCCGTCGGCCAGCCAGTAGATTGGTCGGCCCAGGTCTGTGCCGTTCTGCAACAGTTTTACATAGGCAAAGCCCATCAGTGCACCGCCCAAATGAGCCAGGTTACCACCTGCGTTCAGGCCGGCCGTTTGAGCAACCGAAAGAATAATAAAAAAGAAAACAATGAATTTGATACGTACCGGTCCAAAAAATAGAAGATGGAATGTATAGTTCGGCAGTAATGTGGCGGCTCCAACGGCAACCGAAAAAGCCGCTGCCGACGCGCCAAGCATTGGTCGTGTATCCCGTTGAAAATAAGGTACCAGGTTGTACATAGCCAGGAACAACAGCCCACCGGCTATACCACCCATGATGTATAAACCGATGAGCCGGCGATTGCCCAGGTATTCATCAATCAGGCGGCCAAACCAGTATAAAAACAACATGTTGTAGAGAATATGAAAAATCTCATCATGCGTAAAGAAGTAGGTAAATAAAGTCCAGGGTTTATGTAAAAACGCGTTGATCTGACCAGGCATCATCAGCTGGTCGCGCATAAGATCGTACCATTCTGTATGTTCACCTATCGTCAGACTCACTTTGGCGACCAGCAGCACCAGAAATACAACAATGTTGACTAATATCAATTGCACCAACGTATTGTTGGGCTTATTGAATTCGCTCCGAAAATCATCGAACAAGCCGCTCATCACTAATAAAATGTTTTTCGCTGGGACCCCCAGTATTTTACCAATATAAATGCAAATATCATACCGCCGATGTGGGCAAAATGAGCAACATTGTCAACCTGTGCCCGATAAACTCCTGAATAAAGCTCAAAGGCTCCGTAGAAAATAACGAGGTACTTAGCTTTAATCGGTATAGGTGGAAACAATAAAAATAACTGAGTGTTCGGAAACAATAGCCCAAATCCCATTATTACTCCAAAAATCGCGCCTGAAGCGCCAACCATCGGCTCATCGATCTGACTCGACAAAATTCGATTCGCAATGGTTATGCTATCCTGTATGTTTTTACTATCGTTCGGATAGTTTTTAAATTGATTCAGAAACGGTACCAGACGATCATAAAACGAACTCGCATGCTGATCGACAAACGCCGAAAAATTCTCATACCCGGGGCTGACGCGATACGTCTGAACTGACTCATATACGTCGTGCATCTCAAAATAGTTTACGCCTGAGAATAATAGCGCAGCCCCTAAACCGCAAAAAAAGTAAAAAAACGTAAACCGACGCGGACCCCAGAATGTCTCCAACATGGGGCCAAAAACGACCAATCCAATCATGTTACTGAATATATGGTTGAAACCACCGTGCAGAAACATGTGCGTTAATAACTGAATTGGATTGAATTTATCAGATAGAAACGAATGAAGGCCAAACTGCTCAATAATGAAATCATTCGTGAACAGAAAGACCACTACGTTTATAATCAGTAAAACTCGAACTACCGGGGTAAGGTTAAACATTTTAATATCAACTAATTTAGGCTGATTAACTTAATTATCAGCGAAAAAGTCCAGCAATTTTATCCAACGTCAAAACAACGGTTATCGGATCGCCCGTTGGCGTATAACTTGGATTGGTTGAAGCAAACAATTGATCGACCAGGGCACGGCGTTCGGTAGCACTCAAACGGCTCGTATGCCGAATCGCCGAACGACGAGCCAGTGATCTGGCCATTGATTCAATCTTATCTAATTTCAATCGACCTGTGTCGGCACGTAGCTGCGCCAACAGGTTGGCAAATAATTCTTCTTCATTTTCACCCATAGTTAGTGTAGGAACGCCCCGAATGACAAATGTATTGGTACCCAACTCATCAAATTCAAAGCCAAGGTTCATCAGATCTTCGCGCAATTCCAGAGCCAGCTGAAAATCAATGGGCATCAACGTAATGGTTTTAGGAAACAGGAGTTGTTGAGAGGCTCCGTTCCGCGTTGTCAACGCTGTATGAAACTGCTCATACAAAATCCGTTCGTAAGCACGTCGTTGATCGATAAGCATCATTCCTGACTTGATAGGTGCAAGTAGGTAACGATTTTGTAGCTGGACAATATTGTCATCATCAACCAATACGGGTACGTCCTGTTCAGATTGTTCCAGACTTACCTGCAACTGATTGGCGCGGCTCCCTAACGTAATTGGCTCGTTTGAAGAAGATTCAGCAGGAGCGGATAGCGGTTCATGCTTTTCGGGACCCAACCAGTCACCGCCTTCATCGGCGTTGCCGGTTGGACGAACCGAAGCCTCTGCTTCGGAAAGGCCGTCATACAACACTTGCCAGTTATTGACCGATGGGCGAGGTTCCGATTTCGGAGGCATGTCAAAACTATGCCCCGCTGCTTTGTCCAGGGCATCCGTACGTAACGGCTTCCGATCACTTGCCGGCGAACTGGCTACAGGTTTATCATTCGATGCCCAGGAAGGCGTAATCGGGCGGGGAGAACTCACGCTACGTTCTGACTGCGTCTCTACGGTAGCCGCTTTCGATGCACCGGGCCGAACGCCCGACAGAAAATTGACATCAGAATCAAAATCGAGGGACGGAGCCAGGTTATAAAGCCCAACGGCTTTCCGAACGGCTGCCATCATAATGGCATAAACCGAGCGCTCATCATCAAATTTTATTTCCGTTTTAGTCGGATGAATGTTGATATCGATGTGTGAGGGATCAATGTCAATAAACAGTACGTAAAACGGATGACTGCCTTCGGGTAAGGTACCTTCATAGGCGCCTATGACCGCGTGGTGTAAATAATTATGTTTGATGTAGCGGTTATTTACGAAAAAAAACTGCTCATTTCGCGCTTTTTTCGCTGATTCAGGCTTACCGATATAACCACGTACCGTTACGTAGGGCGTCTGTTCTTCGCAGTGATTTAGTTGTTCGCGATAACTCTTGCCAAACATATCGACGATTCGGCGGCTCAGTTTTCCGGCAGGAAGGTTATAAATTTCCTGATCGTTGTGAAATAGTGAGAAAGCTACTTCTGGATTGGCAAGCGCCACTCGCTGAAATTCATCAATGATATGGCGCATTTCCACTGAATTTGATTTCAGGAAATTCCGCCGGGCCGGTACGTTGAAAAACAGGTTTTTGATCAGCAAGTTCGTTCCGGGCAGGCAGGAAATGGCCTCCTGCGCTTTAATATCGGAACCTTCTATTCGTATAAGTGTACCCAACTCATCTGTTGCCCGGCGTGTGCGCATTTCCACCTGAGCAACAGCAGCAATAGAGGCCAGCGCTTCTCCGCGGAAACCCATTGTCCGGATGCGGAATAGATCATCCGACGAACGAATTTTGGACGTAGCGTGTCGCTCAAAACTCATACGGGCATCCGTTTCGGTCATACCAGCGCCATCGTCCACGATCTGAATTAAATTACGTCCCGCTTCACGGATGATGACCTGTATGGATTTAGCGCTCGCATCGACAGAATTTTCCAGCAATTCTTTCACTACGGATGCTGGCCGCTGCACTACCTCCCCAGCCGCAATCTGGTTGGCAATCGAGTCAGGAAGTAGCTGAATAATATTTAACATAACCGATTAAATCTCCCGAGACGGCTGTCGGCCGTGATTTACAATATACAAAAATAACCCATAGAATGAACGTATAATTCATACATAGAATAAACTTGTTTCATGTTTCGAATTCTGAATTCTGCACCGGGCTTGTCGAGCGAAAATCGTTTCCGGTCAGCTAACAAAAAAGCCACAAGTTCGAAACCCATAGAGTTCAAACTTGTGGCCAGGAAAGCCTTTAAAAAGCTGCCGTTAGACTTTAATCTCTACGTCAACACCACTCGGTAGTTCGAGTTTCATCAACGCGTCGACCGTTTTGGCACTGCTGCTATAGATATCTACCAGACGCTTATAGGTGCAAAGCTGGAACTGTTCCCGCGCCTTTTTATTGACGTGGGGCGACCGCAGAACGGTATAGATTTCTTTGTTGGTTGGCAGAGGGATAGGTCCGCTTACGATAGCACCTGTCGATTTAACCGCTTTCACGATTTTCTCGGCCGACTTGTCAACCAATGTATGGTCGAACGACTTCAGCTTAATACGAATTTTTTGGCTCATTGTGTTTGTGGTTCGTTAAGTGAAAATGCCTGTCGAAAGAACCATTTACTCCGACGGCACAAAAAATGGGCAGTTGGTCAAAATACCAACTGCCCAATATCTAAACGGCTTACGCCTTCACAGTACCTTTTTCTTTGGCAACGACCGTATCCGAAATGTTCTGTGGAACCACTTCGTAGTGGGAGAATGTCAGGTTAGCCGTAGCACGACCCGATGACATCGTTCGCAGATCCGTTACGTAACCAAACAGTTCTGACAGCGGAACGTCGGCCTTGATCACTTGCGATCCCGCTTTTGAATCCATGCCTTTCATCACACCCCGACGGCGGTTGAGGTCACCCGTGATTGGACCCGTATATTCTTCTGGCGTCAAAACTTCAACAGCCATGATTGGTTCGAGCAATTTCGGACCAGCCTGACGAGCTGCTTCACGGAAGCCCAGACGTGCCGCCATTTCAAACGACAGCGAATCGGAGTCAACATCGTGATACGAACCGTGGAACAGACGAACTTTCATGCTTTCGAGTGGGAAGCCAGCCAGTGGTCCGTTCTTCAGCGATTCGTCAAAGCCTTTTTGAACAGGCTGTATGAATTCTTTCGGAATAACACCACCAACAATTGCATTCACAAACTGCAGGCCTGGTTTGATGGTACCATCTTCTTCCTGGTCACGTGGCCCCAGTTCAAACACGATATCAGCAAACTTACCACGACCACCCGATTGTTTTTTGTAAACTTCGCGGTGTTCGACACTCTTGGTCAGCTTCTCTTTGTAAGCTACCTGTGGTGCACCCTGGTTCACTTCAACCTTGAATTCCCGACGCATACGGTCAATAATGATTTCGAGGTGAAGCTCACCCATACCACGAATGATGGTCTGGCCGGTTTCTTCGTTCGACTCAACTTTAAGAGTTGGGTCTTCTTCGATCAGTTTACCAATAGCTTTCGAGAAGTTATCCTGATCAGCCGTTTTCTTCGGCTCGATAGCGTACCCAATAACTGGATCTGGGAATACCATGGATTCCAGTACAATTGGGTTTTTCTCATCCGACAACGTATCGCCGGTTTTGATGTCTTTAAATCCAACGACAGCACCGATGTCACCAGCTTCCAGCCGTTCGATCTGATTCTGCTTGTTGGCGTGCATCTGGAAAATCCGCGAAATACGCTCCTTGTTACCCGAACGGTTGTTCAGGATGTAAGAGCCTGATTCAAGCACACCCGAGTACGAGCGCACAAAGCACAGACGACCTACGTAAGGGTCAGTAGCAATCTTGAACGCCAGCGCCGAGAATGGCTCCGACACAGATGGCTTACGCGAAATTTCTTCACCTGTATTTGGGTTGGTACCTTTAATGCTCTCTTTGTCCAGCGGTGATGGCAACAGGGCCATTACGTAGTCGAGCATGGTTTGTACACCTTTGTTTTTGAACGACGAACCGCAAAGCATCGGCACAATTTTCATAGCGATGGTTGCTTTACGAAGAGCCGCCAGAATTTCGTCTTCCGTGATCGACTCAGGATCTTCGAAATACTTCTCCATCAGCGAGTCGTCGAATTCAGCGACGGCTTCCAGCAGTTTTTCACGCCATTCGGTAGCTTCGTCAAGCATATCGTCGGGGATAGGAACAACCTCGAATGTCATGCCTTTATCCGACTCATTCCAAACGATACCCCGGAAGTTAACCAGGTCAACTACACCTTTGAAGTTATCTTCTTCGCCGATTGGCAACTGAAGGGGAACGGCGTAGCTACCCAGCATTTCCTTAACCTGCTTACACACGTTCAGGAAGTCGGCGCCAGAGCGGTCCATTTTGTTGACGAAGCCCAGACGAGCGACGTTGTAATTGTTAGCCAGACGCCAGTTGGTTTCTGACTGAGGTTCAACGCCATCAACGGCACTGAATAGGAACACCAGTCCATCAAGAACACGTAGCGAACGGTTTACTTCAACGGTGAAGTCAACGTGTCCGGGGGTATCGATGATGTTGATGTGGTATTTTTTGTCGCGGTAGGTCCAGTCAACAGTTGTAGCCGCAGAGGTAATGGTGATACCCCGCTCCTGCTCCTGCTCCATCCAGTCCATTGTTGCGGCACCATCGTGCACTTCACCAATTTTGTGGCTTACCCCAGCGTAATAGAGAATTCGTTCGGTTGTGGTCGTCTTGCCCGCATCAATGTGAGCAGCGATACCGATGTTTCTCGTGAAATTTAAATCGCGAGCCATTAGCTTGTATACTGAAAGTTATGTTTTTCTAAACTCGAAAGAAGGGCCATTACGTTCAGCTTATGACCCCACTATAAATCAGGTCGCAAAATTACTGAATTTCAATCACAAAAGCAATGATAAGTTAAAGAATATCGCAGAAACTATTCTCCTTTTTTGTCCATTTTAAGACTAGAATACGTCTTGTTTTAGGAGACTGTAACTTGGAATCATGCAAAATCCGTACATAGCCTTACTGCGAACGGCCTGGACCTATGCCCGGCACGAAAAGCGGCAGTACGTGCTTGTTTATTGTTTGTTTATTATGGCCAATGTGGTAGCGGCATTACGGCCGTTGCTGTTTGGCTGGTTTGTGGGTGAACTCCAGCGGCAGGATACTGCTATCCTGAAATTGGTATGGCTTTATGCCGGTGGATACGTAGGTTTGGAAGTATTGGAATGGGCCTTTCATGGACCAGCACGGATAATGGAACGACGACTGGCGTTCAATCTGAGCCGGAATTTTCTGGATGAGTTGTTTCACCAAACTTTACACTTACCTGTCGGCTGGCACAAAGATCACCATAGCGGGGCTACCATCAACCGAATTCGCAAGGCGTACGATGCACTTAAGACGTTTTTCCAGGATGGGTTTATTTATCTTCAGGCCATTTCAAAATTCGTCTTTTCATTTGGGGCAATGCTTTTTTCTCCCCCATGTTTGGCTTAGTGGGCGTGTTGCTGGGAGCCCTGACAATTTGGGTAATTCTGCGTTTCGATCGTCCGTTTATAAAGGCTCTTGATGAAACGAACGAGCAGGAGCACGTCGTATCGGCTACGCTCTTCGACAGCCTGTCTAATATCATTACGGTTATTACGCTGCGACTCGAAGAGCGTATTCAGGCTAGTCTTGGCAGTAAAATCGCTGCGGTGTTTCCACCGTTTATGCGTCAGGTCAGGATTAATGAATGGAAATGGTTTGCGGCCAGTCTGCTGGTAAGTTTGATATACATTGTTATGGCGACAGGCTATGTGTATCAGCATTACGTTCCGGGACAGGTCTTTCTGATTGGTGGCCTGGTTACCTTGCTGGGTTACGTAAACCAGTTTACCAGTGTTTTCCATGATGTTGCCTGGCAATACACGGAAATCGTTAAGTACAATACCGATGTACAGACAGCACGTAGCATCAGCGAAGCCTATGCGCGCCATGAACGACCCGAACATGACATGCTGCCTGATAACTGGCAAACCATTTTCATTGAAGGACTTAACTTCTCGCACGGACGAATCATAGGCGATGACCGCAAAGTGTCTAACCTGAATGATATCCGGCTTCGTATAAGCCGTGGTAAACGAGTGGCGTTTATTGGCGAAAGTGGCTCGGGTAAAAGTACACTGCTTACGCTGCTGCGGGGCCTTTATCTACCTGAACCTGGTTTGTCGGTACGGGCAGATGAGCAAGTGTATACGGATTTAAACGCTGTTGCCAATACAGTAACCTTGTTTCCGCAGGAGCCGGAAATTTTTGAAAACACGATTGCCTACAACATTACACTTGGTTTGCCTTTTGGTGATGAAGCCATTGCAGATGTTTGCCAGGTAGCCCGGTTCGAGGATGTTGTGAAGCAGTTACCCAATGGGCTGGAGACCAATATTCAGGAAAAGGGCGTAAACCTGTCGGGAGGGCAGCGGCAGCGGTTGGCATTAGCGCGGGGTGTGCTGGCTGCTCGGTCAAGTGAGATTGTCCTGCTGGACGAACCTACCAGTAGTGTAGATCCTAAAACAGAGCTGGCCATTTACCGGTCGCTGCTACGTGAATTTGCCAATAAAGCGGTGGTTTCAACACTACACCGGCTACATCTGCTACCCTTGTTCGATTATATCTATATCATGAAGGACGGCAAAATCGTGGATGAAGGGAGCTTCACCGACCTACGCCATCGAAGCGTTATTTTTCAGGATATGTGGGCGCACCAGAAAGATGTTATGGAACAGAAAGAGATGACCTAGGCGCAGCCAAAAAATAGGGTCATCAACGTTGATGACCCATGAACTATAGATTACTCTACCGGTGCTTCTACAATGGCGACTATTTTCCAGAGCCCCCGAATGTCCTGTAGAGGCACTGTTACGTTGCCGCCGTTCGGATTGTCGGAGTGAAGCGTCAGGTATTTTCGGGTCAGAAGCTCATTGTCACGGATGCGTTTCACGACGAAGTAATCGCGGTACATAACGGCATATACGCCACCTGACTGATATTCCCAGTTGTTCTCGCTGACAGGTACGGCCAGCACTTTGGCGCCATGTGCTAACTGTGGACTCATGCTATTGCCCGAAATCTCCAGCACAACAGCTTGTTTATGGCCTTTAGTAATAGTCTTACGTACCCGAAATGATTCCGTATCGGCCGTGCTGATCCCATCGGCATAACTTTCCACAAAACTTGCGTAAAACTTCACGGGTACAAAGGGAATTTCCACCGTCTCATCGTCGGCATTCAGCAGAACAGCGTTGGCCTCCGGCGATTTCAAAATAGGCGTAATACCCCGAATCAGGTAGTCGGCGCTGATCTGTGGATAGCAGGCAAGTAAGCTCATTATCGTATCGTACGATGGCTTGGCCCTCCCGTTCAGAATGTTATAAAACTTCGACGGGTTTTCGCCTAACTCTTTGGCTATCTGATAAATAGTAATGCCTAACGCATCGAAAACATGCTTGAGTCGGTCCTGAATCGTCACAGTACTGTTGATTTTTTTTGAACATTTTTCTGCCATTGTCGGATAAATAATTAGCAGATATAATACAACTAAAATATATTGCGCTTGTATTACAGCAAATATACAATAAATACAGACGAATGCTGATATAAAAAGCAACGTTCTTAGCCAAAAATTGATGAACCGGAACCGACTCTCTATCCACACGCTGCCAACGGTGCTGTTCGTGGATATGAACAGTTTTTTTGCCTCCTGTGAGCAACAGGATAATTACTGGTTACGCGGTCGACCTGTAGGCGTGTGCGTGTATACGGGGCGGCAGGGCTGCGTTATTGCTCCATCCATAGAGGCCAAAATACGGGGGGTAAAAACAGGTATGCGGCTAGATGAGGCCATCGCCCTGTGTCCGGACCTGGTGCCTGTTGAAACCCATCCTGGTCGGTATCGGGAGTATCATGTCAAGATAATCGATGTGCTTCGCGAGTTCTCGGAGGACGTAGTGCCGAAAAGTATCGACGAAGCCGTTGTCGATCTGACAAATTATCAATTGGTTTATAAAGACGTAAGGCAGGCAGCAATGGCTATCAAACAGGCCATTAAACAGAAAGTTGGTGATTGGCTAGGCTGCTCGATTGGTATAGCGCCAAATGTTTTTCTGGCTAAACTGGCCTCCGATATACAAAAGCCCGATGGGTTGACTGTTATTACCCCAGATACTATAGATGAGGTTCTATGTTCGCTAAAACTTACCGACCTGCCTGGCATTGGTTACCGAATGGCTGCGCGGCTGGAAGCGGGTGGGGTGACTACACCCCTGGCGTTACGATACGCTACACCAGAACACCTTCAACATGTGTGTAAAAGTATCATTGGCTGGCACTGGCATCTACGTCTGAATTTCGGGGGTGAAGTTGACCTGGACACAAATGATAAGATCAAAAGCATGTCGGCCATGCGTACGATTTCATCAGATCAACGTAACACGCCCGAACGGCTGGATGAGCTGCTACAATCACTCTGTCTGACACTGGAACGTCGAATGGTGCGTCAGGGTATTTTCTGTCAGGATATGTCATTTTCCTGTCGCTATCATACGGGTAAAACCTATAATTACGAAGCTCATTTTCCCGATCCGAAGCAGGATGGCCCGGAACTGTACCAGATAATTCGGGAACGACTGGAGAAATTTCAGGCCGCTCATCGCTGTGAACCCGTACTGAACAGACACCTGAGCAATATGTCGGTGGTTGTTTTTCGATTCATCCCGTCCGAACTTGTACCCTTACGTCTGTTTGACAATAGTGCCCGAAAAGATAAACTGCGACAGACGCTTTACGACCTGAAGACAAAATTCGGCGCTGATAAACTAGTACGAGCCACTGAATTGCGCGACAATCCTGTTTATCGGGACGTAATTGGCTTTGGAAATATCAAGGATTTATAGGAACGTATCGATTCACCAGATTCAATAATTCTGAGCATGTTGAGCAGCAGAACTCTCAAATCCAGTGAATCGATAGCTATCTTTAGTTTAATACGCCCATTTTACCTGACTGAAAATCGTTGAACGCTTCGATTAGTTCTTCGCGGCTGTTCATCACAAAGGGCCCATACGTAGCCAGCGGCTCCCGGATGGGTTCTCCCGCTAGAATCAGCAGTTTAGCATTTTGTTCAGTAGAAATCTGTACAGACTCTCCATCCGTATTAATCAGCGCGATCTGACCACGCACCAGTGATTCACCATTGAGCGTTGCTGAACCGCTCAGCACGTAAACCATTGCTGTGTAAGTTGGCGGGATGGTAATCGTTTCTGACTGATCGGCTGCCAATGTAAGGTCAGCAACGATAAGTGGGCTAAACGTTTGTGCCGGACCTGTCTGATCGGCCAATTTACCGGCTATGACGCGCAATTTACCTCCATTGGGCAAAGTTATTGTCGGAATACGGGTGGCGGCAATATCCTGATATTTGGGCGGACTCATTTTGTCTTTAGCGGGCAGATTGACCCATAACTGCACGAAGTCGAGCTGGCCACCCCGGCGCGAAAATTCCCGTTCATGTTTTTCTTCGTGAATAATACCCGATGCCGCCGTCATCCACTGCACATCGCCTGCGAAGAGTTTGCCGTAATTGCCTGCTGAATCGCGGTGTTCTAGCGCACCCTCATACACAATGGTTACGGTTTCAAAGCCACGATGCGGATGCTCATCAACACCTCTTGGCCGTTCTGAGGGCTTTACCTCCATAGGGCCATGGTGATCCAAAAGCAAGAATGGGCTAAAAGGCTGTGAACCCTGTGGATGAAAGGCATTTAAACCAACAAAGCCATCACCAACATTATTTGGCGTGGCATTACGTATAGCAGAAATTGTCCGTTGTGTTTTCATAATTCATGTAGATACATGTAATTTTAAAACCAACCTATTTCCTAACAAGTTCAATTTATAGAATGGGGGCAATCGTACAGCGTAAAACAAAACCGAGGCTAGAGTACCTGGTCCTCCGGGCAGAAGAAAGTGGTTCGTCCGCCCACTACGATACGTTCGATGCGAGTGCCACAGCGAGGACAGAACTTATGAGCCTCTACGTCATCATAAGGAGAATCATCCCACTCACGTACATGAATCAAAAAGTTATTGGGGAAATCCCGGTACGTTGCTTCGAAACGGATAGCTGTTTCAAGAACAAGATATATGGCATCGTGCAGTTGGCTATACTGGGAATCGGTGAGCGTATCGCCCCGCTGTTCTGGATGGATAAATGCCTGAAACAAAACCTCATCGACTATCCAGTTGCCCAACCCGGCTACGACACTTTGATCGAGCAGGATAGACTTGATCAAGGCTTTCTTCCGGCAGATACGATCACGCAGTTCGGTTAGTGAGATGGCCAGTGCATCGGGGCCGATTTTTTTTCGTAGTAAAAAGGCATCGATGCTATCAATCAAACCAATACGTTCAAATTTGCGGGGGCAGAGGAAGCCGAGGTTAAACCCATTGGCGAATTCAAAGACAATTCGGGCGAATCGTGGCCTGTCTAATGAGGAGTGATAATACTCCAGATCGCCCGTCATACCAAAGTGCATATGAACAATTATACCGGGTTTGTCGGTCAATACGAACAAGTTTTTTCCGACTCTATACGTACTGGTAAACTGCCGTCCGGTCAATGCATCCAGTAAGGAAGAATATTCTGTTGTCAGAAGTTTTTTATCTTCAACTTCAATGTAATTAATTGGCTGATTTAATGAAGAGGTTTCAAGATATTGACGCCTAATTTCGACCTCGGGCAGTTCTGGCATTTACACGATTTGTTTAACAAATAAACACAATTAAATGTCTGTAGGTTAGCCAAATGCTACTAAATGCATGTACTAACTTCATTAGAAAATAGGTATTTATTATCCGGCGTAAAAGGCTGATAGTCAATAGGGGGTTTGGAGGCCTCAAGACGGTCCGTAGTAAACCTTTTTTCAAATAAATTAGTTGTAGATGACAATAGAACAGTTAAAACAATCGTTTGGAGAATATTGTTTGATGTTGGCGTTGTTTTGTCACTGAAAATTTCTCTTAACCTTACTTCAGATGTAACAACCTCTACACGACCGCTTACGCGGTTTTTACTAAAGTTTGTGCATGTTCAATCGTTAAACTGACAATTTTTTATGGAAAGTAATTCGCAGAAATCCAAAACAAATGGTGCTTTGCTAGCCGCGCTAATTATAATGACGGGTCTGGCTGGAGTGTCAAGTTATCTGTATTTCGATCAGAAAAAAGTATCCGAAACCCAGGAAGTAACCATATCTGAGCGCGTTGAAGAACTATCAACAACACGGGTTAAACTGGATTCGATCTCTACCGCTCTGGATGCTAAAATCGCCGAAGTGCAGAAATTGGGTGGCGACATTTCCGAGTTACAGAAGGTGAAGGAACAGTTGGAACAGGATAAAGCGTCATTACGCAAAGGTAACCGGGTATCGATCGCTAAATACGAAGCAAAAATTAAGCAGTACGAAGCGTTTCTGGTGGAAAAAGATACGCTCATCGCGAATCTGCAGCGTGAGAACGTAACGCTGGCCACCAACGTAAAAGTACTGGATGAAGAAAACACAGGCCTGAAAGTGAAAGGTCAACAGTTCCGCGACTCGGTAACTACTGTTGTATCACAGGTTCAGTCGCAAAATCAGGAATTAAGCACCAAAGTAACCCGGGCTGCCGCTCTGAAAGCTCAGAACGTAAAAGTTTACGCAGTCAATGCTAAGGGAAAAGTTAAAGACGATGATTCCTACAAAGCGAAACGCCTGGACAAAATCAAGCTGGTTTATACCTTGCTGGACAATCCGCTGACGAAAGAGGAGCCTAAGGATGTGTATGTTCGGGTACTTGATCCGACGGGTGCTGTTGTGTCTGATATGGCTAATGGATCGGGTACGTTTACCGTAGATGGTAACGAAACGGTTTATACAACGAAGCAGACGGTTAATTATACCAATAATAACCAGAACGTTGAACTCCTTTACAGCCGCGGTATTCCTTACAAACCAGGTAAGTATACCATAGAGCTCTATTCAGAAGGTTTCCGTATCGGTTCTGGTGAGTTTGCTGTTCGGTAAGCTTCTCTAAATACCTATTAAAAAAAGCGCGATGCCTACAGGTATCGCGCTTTTTGCTTCTATCACGTAAAAGATGTCAAATAAAGATCTTGTCGCAAACTGTCTTTTATTTTCTCAATTGTAATGGAGGCCCGAAAGAGATTTGTCGGCTCGGAAAACGAGTGAGGGTAATGTTTTAAACGGCAGAATGACGGGTAGTTTAGCTTGAATACTTTTGGTCGATAACGTTTGGTGGGCTACGTACTCTGCCTGTCGGCGCGTGTAATTGTATCCGGCCGCGAACAGCAGAATACCAATAAAAATCATGATAAGCCTTTTCATAATGTTAAGATTCAATTTTTGATGGTGCGTGATATGGAGGTGCTAATTTATTTATTCCACATCTATTTCCTTCAGAGTAGTTATTATACGGTTATGGTTTGTACTATTACCTTCTTACTGACGTAAAAAGTCAAATTAGTTACATAATAGAGTCAAATTCCACTGTAGACGTGGCTATGCACAAACCCATTAAGTCGGCTAAATGTTTCTTAAAAACTAAAACCCATTCGAAAATAGAGTCGATTGTAATGCCGGTGTTCAACTTGAGAGAGCGTCTGAACGCCATCCACAGCGGCAACTTGCCTGGCTTCCTGATGCTTATAGCCAGCGCTTATAAGAAAACCTGTGCCATTACCCTTGTTGATACGTAAGCCAATTCCCGGACTCCATAGCCAGCCGCCTTTCAGTTCTCTACCATGTGGATTTGGCCCCGAAAGAGCATAGCCGCTTTCGAGGCTGTAAAAGGTTGTAAGCCGTTTTTTATGCCCAAAAATATCGCCCTGAACGGCTGCGGCTACAGGTATAAAAGCTGAGTTATTATAATAGTCAACGCCGAATGCCAGGCCCGGTATTAACCAGGAGCGAATGGAATAACCTGTGAACGCATGGATGGTTAAACCGATTCGGTTGCCAGCCGTACGTGCTGGGTAATAGTTGTAATTATTCGGGTAATAGATGTAATCATAGTAGGGGTAGGCATTACGTTGGTCGGGTTGTACCCGCCCTGTTTGCACGCCCATTTCAACAGTTACCCGCCAGGGGTTAGGTTTAGCTGGTTCTGTTTGTGCGTACGTGTGCCGAACCAGTAAACAGATAAGCAAACTGATAAACGTTTTCATGGAAGTAGACAGGTTAATTAGGTTGTTGGGCCGCAATTTTGCTCAGGAGCCGAAGATCATTCGGATTCGAATAATCATACTGATACAGCCCATCTTTACCAATGGTCAACAGGACTTTCGAAAGAGGGATAACATCGAAAGCATTCACATTCGGAAATGTCTGGCGTGTTTTTAGGTCGAGCGGGTTAGACGCATCGAAAACACTTAGCCCTTTACTACCCTGACAGACAAACAGCGTTGGGTAATCGATGCCAAGGCCATACGGCGTTTCGATTGGATAGGATTTCTCAACCCGGGGCGCTGCTGGATTGCTGATATTGATCACGTCGAGCACATCCTGCGTACCCGCTACGCCACAGGTACTCGTACCTCGTAACGTTACGTAGGCATAATCTTCATGCACCACCACCGGATCGCAGGAGCGAACGTGCGAAAAAGCCGACAGTTGTTTTGGCTCGGCAGGATTGGCAATGTCATAGATATACATGCCCGTCGTTGTGCCAATAAACAGGTTATTACGGTACGGAAAAATCGTCTCAACATTCCAGTTCAGGTTCGCCGTTTTACCTTTTACCGGATTGGCAGGGGCACTAATGTCGAATAACTGAAGCGAATAATTATTAACTACGTAAAGCTGGTTGTTGGTAATGGCAAACCGGGCCATTGAGCCGCCTACACCGGTTGTTGGGGTTGGCGTCGGCGCTTTATTCTGACTACCGGCCGCCAGATCGGCAAATGCATAGGTCTCGTAATACCGGCCAAACCAGGCAATTGGTACCAGGTAGGGTAATACGTTGAAAGAGCCTTCACAATCGGTTTTGATCGTTTCCGTCGCAATTTCCTCGCGCTGGTCATTTATTTTCATGCTCTGCTGGTCATACGCCCAGTACGTACGGCCAACCTGCCCACTCTTAAAACCCGTTTCGGTACGACTTACTTCTTTAATTGAAGTTGGATCGCTGATATCCAGGGCGACCAGATCAATATAACTGTCAGCATACAGAATATTGTCGCGAACGGCCAGGTCAACGTTGCCCGGAATACTAAGGAACGAAATCGCTTTGGGGTTGGCCGGATTACTGTTATCGAACACATGAATCCCTTTTTTCACTTCTACGATGAAGAGATACTTGTCTTTAACGTACAGTTTTCCTGGCTCAACCAACGTCTGCGCTGGGCCAGATTTAATGGCCTGCCGCAAGTCGGAAAGCGTCAACTGAATGGGAATGTATTTGCGGTACGTTCGGACCTGTTCGCAGTTGTCGGTGCAACTGGTCAGGTAAAAAAGCGACAGAATAATAAGAAGTAGATTTGCTTTCATTACAGACGGGGGTTGGGAATAGTATCAGGACTCCC
Organism: Spirosoma sp. KNUC1025; assembly: GCF_045160025.1. GTDB lineage: Bacteria > Bacteroidota > Bacteroidia > Cytophagales > Spirosomataceae > Spirosoma. The sequence goes on along the minus strand of NZ_CP087139.1, from coordinate 796,932 downwards.
GACTTGGTGAAAACGTTGGAACGCTCACAAATAAAATTGCCCGGCTGTCCTGATTACGGCCGGGCAATACTGGTCTTACACAAAAAGGGCAATTATTGTCGCTGATACTCATATGTTGACCCATCGGCAATGGTAGCGTCCTGGCTACCCCGCTGATAGAGAAACAAATGACCATCCTGGAAAGTATAGGGTTGAGCGGTTTTGTCGTCGGGATAGAAAACAGCTTGCTTATCGGCCGTTTTTGTTGGGTTGGCACCCGTATAGAAATTCCCTTTCTCTTCGTGCTGTCCAAACGTATCCGTATAATTTCGCTGATACGTACCGTCAGCTTTGTACTCGATTACTTCTGAAATGCCCACCTCCGACGGTATGGTTGTTGATTGGGCAAAGCCATTAACAATACGTATCAGGTTCCAGCGCCCTACAACCTGCGTATCTGATACTTTACTGGCTGGGTTAACGGCATCTTTCTGTGAGCACGACAAGATGAACGCTGCGCACAGACAGACAAGAATAACTTTTATTGGTTTCATATTAGTTCGTTCGTTTATAAACCAACACGCCCGGTTTTTCTCCACCGTGGAATAAGCGAAGCCGGTTGTCGGTTGAAAGTTCATAACGTGCAATGGTTCGCAGATTGTCGAAATAGGTTTGCTCAAACTGCATTGCCTGTGGCGGACCTGCCACTTTTGTGCTACCCAGGTTTTCGACTGTTGCCATGCCATCCAAAGCGGCAAAAAAGCGAGCGTTGTACTGATTCACCGACGATTTTCCCGATATCAGAAAGGGCGTAACATCGTGCGGTGGATTTTCGGTGTCAAAACCAATCTGAAGCGTCACACCATAGGTCGAATCGGGTTCAGTGAGCTGCCACGTACCCGTTAGGTTCGCTACGTTTGGCGCCAGCGTCGTTTCTTTCTTTCCACACTGGGTAAGCAGTGCCAGCAGCAGGAAGAAAGCTAGTACAGGTTTCATGAGTTTCCGCTTTTGGTAGGGTCGGCAATTTTGCCAACAAACAAGATCGTTCCCGTGGTTTTTTCGTGAATAACAAAAACAAAAGGCCTGTCGCAGAGCGTTGGTTGGGGCATGGATGTTGTCGAAATGCCCCCTGTTGTTACGGCCGCTGCTTCGGTTCCTTTTTCATCTACCGCTACGAACGTATTTTGTTTGATAAAACTGAGCAGTAGCCCGCCCTGGGCGTTGATTTTTGTAAAGTCAGCCTGATCACTAAAAGCGGTCGGCATACCTAAGGTGCTCAGCGCTTTGTTCAGGTTGATTTCATAATTCAGCGTAAACTTGGGCAGGCCAAAATCAACCGTTCCGGACGTCATATCTTTTTGCAACTGGGTCCATTCCGAGCTTGACAGTGAATTAATCAGCGCATCGGCCGACGTATTGGCTGCGGGTAATAACACGGTCATGGCATATTTATCCGAACCATAAGGTAGTTCATAAGCGCCATACGTTGAGCGGGCCACATGTTTAATTGGTGCATTGAGCCGCATCATCCGCACATTGGTTGTGCCGCCTGATGCCAGTTTGAATGGTGCATCGATTGTTTTACTGGGATCAAACTGCGTTTTCCAGTCGCCTTTGAAATAAAGGGCGTTCAGCAGAAACATTACGTTATCGGGCTGAATCTGTTCGATAACCTTGGGGATTTTACCGTTCGTTTTTTCGCTGGCCCAGGCATTGATTTTTCCTACGGTTGCCGGGTCATTAAAATCCTGCGCTGAGATCTCTGCCTTGAACGACTGTTTGAGCAAATCCTGATACGGGGTTTCAACGCTAAACGTATTCCTGTACCAAACAGAATTGGCCAGTGTCAGCGTTACCTTGGGATCGACGCCCGGCAGATTCGTCATCAGATTCTGGTACGTCTGATTCGCTTCCGCCAGGGTCTGGGCGTCCAGCTTCAGCGTTTTCTGGATTTCCTGTGCTGTTTGTCCGTTGGCGCCGTTCATAATCATGCCTAGTGCTATGTGCAGGCTGAGCGGAGAAATAAAAACGTTTTTGGACGAGCCTTCCTGCGTAGTTACGGCCTTGCTGATGTCGAAAGCAAACTGAGTGGTCTGGTCCGCAAATGGCGCCGACACGCGTAGCTCACTTGCCGTGCCGAGGTCTGGCGTTACGTTCGAGTTTTTGCAGCTGACTGTTGCCAGCAGAACGCTGGCCGTTACAGCCATTAACGTTGAAAAGAAGCTGGTTTTCATAGCATGAACTGTTTAAAAATGATAATCGAGGCCAAAGCTCATACCCGTTGAGGTAGGTCGGGTTTGTACCTGCGAATCAGCTTGTGTGCCAAGTTCCAGAGACGGCTGATACTGTCCAGCCAGCGAAGCCGACCACCGGCCAGATGGGCGATAGCGGAACCGAGCCCCCATAGTAGCCGCTAGTGAAACCGGCCGATAAACACCATCTTTTGCCGTGATTATCAGATCGCTACCGACTGTATTACGTACAAAAATGTTCGTGACCAGGCCACCCAGTACCGCCAGACTTAGCCGTTTGCGGGGACGTAACTGATAACCCACCTGAACCGGAACCTGCATGTACTGATAGTCGTTAGCTAGGGTTTGGATGGTTTGGTTACTATACGTACCCTGTGATAGGTACCCATTGTTGAGCAGGTCTGAATTTGAGGGCGATACATTCTGCACAGACCGGTTGGATACACTGTTTCGCAGCGCATCGACATACACATTGTTGACAACGGCACTTTTATCGGAGCTAGACCCCGCCAAGAAAGCCATAGAAGCTGATTGCGCTGACGCATCAACGCTTGAATGACCGGCCAGATAACCAATACCCGACTCGACAGACCAGCGGTCACTCAACTGGATACCTGCCCCGGCCTGATAGGCTATAGAAAAACTGGCCCGGCTGTTAACCGCCGACTGGCTTGTACGTGCGTTGGAAAATGCCGCAATCGGCGAATTTTTTACAGATACTGAAGGGTTAAACGCACCAGGCATAACACTGACAGAGGCCCACTTTTCCTTTGCTTTGTGCTTCTCTTTTGTCATCTCAGCCTCAAGAGGCAGTTCGGCAGGCTGAAACCAGACAATCCGCTGGATTTGTCCAGGTGAACGCAGACGTAAAGGGCGGCCGTTAAGTAACTCATAAGCTGCGGCTACCTGACTCGATGCAATGGCGGTCCGGCCAGTATAACTACCTGGTGTAAATGACGTATTGGCTATTTGCCCACGAGTATGGGCAAGTGCGTCGGTCGCTGTACGCGATGGCGCCGAATGCAACGCAGGCGATGCTATTGCTGGATTAGTCCGGTGACTCAACACATTGACATCGCGAGCCATCTGTGTTAGTATCTGCTCACTCGCTTCCTTTTTCGACCGGTTACCGAGTTCCGGGGTTGATGAATTAGCGGCTAGTGAAGGCTCTTCAATGTGCACGGGTTTATTATTGGACGTAGCAGCGTTCTTCTCGTTCACAGATGCATTCAGTGAATGATGGACCGCTGGAGACGTAGCAGGAGCTAGCGCTATAGACTCGCTCGGGCTGGACAGTTTGGGTTGGGCTACGGATGGTTGTACACGGGCTACGGATATGGGGGTGGATTCATTAGAAAAAGCCCACCAACCCACAAACAGCAATGTTAAGGCGGCTGCTACGCCCGTACTCCACCAGACCACGGGTCGCGATGATGCCGGGCCAATACCCCAAAGTGGAATAATTTTGGTTCCATCAGATTCATCTAACCGGCGCTCAACAGAATCCCACACACGAGATGGTGGCGTTTCGGCAGCTTCGTCGAAGGCCTTTCGCCAAAAATCATCTGGAATATTTTTCTCTAATTCATCCATTTTTAGTCTTTATCATAGGGGGTAGCCTTGTGCAGGGTGCCCATCGGATTGTAGTTTTTGTTGCAGCAGCATCCGGGCGCGTGCATACTGCGATTTAGAGGTTCCCTCGGCGATGTCGAGCATTTCGGCAATCTCCGGATGATTATAGCCTTCGATAGCGTACAGGTTAAATACCGTTCGGCAACCGGGGGGCAGTTCCTGAATAAGCTGTAGCAGATATTTGTAATTCAGCGTTGGTAAACTTTCGTCAGCCTGGGGCAATACGGGAGCCATGTCCTGTATGTCAGTAGTGTTTTCCCACGGTTTTCCTTTTCGTAACTGTTTAAGTGCTGTGTTGATGGTTATCCGCTTCAGCCATGCCTCCAGCGGGCATTCAAACCGAAATGAATCGATATTCCTGTAAATTTTTACAAATGCATCCTGCAAAACGTCTTCTGCCTCGTCGGGGTCCTTTATGTACCGTTTACAAACGACAAAGAGCTTCCCGGCAAACCGCTCATAGAGCTGTCGCTGCACAATGCGGTCCTGCCGGCGGCACCCTTCAACTAACGCGTATTCATCTTGCATACTAACGCTGACACTGTATTGACCCTGTTTGCTGACAAACGGTTGTAAGTCAACAGAAAAAAATCGTTTTTCTTTCCAAAAGTAAAATGGGTATTAGAATAAGTAAGGTTCCACGCTTTATAGATACGTACCTTTGGTAATATAAACGCAGACGATCAAAAATGAATCGCCGGGACACCCTACGAAATCTGCTAGGTATTGGTCTTGCAGCTACAGCTTATTCCTTATACGCTGAGACCGCTGCCAAAAACGCCCGCTTTAAAATAGGTGCCTGCGACTGGTCGATTGGTCCGGCGGGGGATATACACAGCTTTAGCGTTGCCAAACAGATCGGACTTGACGGCGTACAGCTGAGTCTGAATACGAAAGCGGATCAGGAGCATCTTCGTCGGCCCGAAAAGCAACGCGCATTTAAAGAGGCCGCCCGGCAGGCAAACGTAGCGATTGGTGGGTTGGCCATTGGCTTGCTGAATGAGATTCCGTACAAATCCGACCCGCGTACCGAACAGTGGGTGCAGGATAGCGTAGACGTAGCAAGTGCGTTAGGCGTAAAGAATGTTCTGCTGGCTTTTTTCTCAAATAATGATTTGCGAAATGACCCCAAAGGCACTCAGATCGTCATAGAACGATTGAAAGCCGTAGCGCCGAAAGCCGAAAAAGCGGGCGTAGTGCTGGGCATTGAATCCTGGTTGTCGGCCCCCGAACTGCGGGCTATTCTGGATGCCGTAGCGTCTCCGGCGGTACAGGTTTATTACGATGTCTGCAATTCTACGGATATGGGGTATGATATTTTTAAGGAAATTCGCGAGCTGGGTAAAGACAAAATCTGTGAAGTGCATCTAAAAGAAAACGGCTTTTTGCTTGGCCAGGGTAAGGTAGATCTTGCGAAGGTTCGGCAGACGTTAGATGATATTGGCTATTCGGGCTGGTTGCAGATTGAAGGGGCGGTGCCCAAAGGCAGCCCGATGCTGGAAAGTTATATAGAGAATGCGAAAACGGTGCGGTCGATATTTAGCTAAGGAATGTTTCGCATTCAATTTTAATGAAACAGACTAATAATGAAGACACTATTCTCCCTAAGTCCTTTACCGCTGGCCCTTGCAGCCGTCGGGTTCGTATACCTTACCGGCCAAACCATACAGCCTCAAAAATGGGCAGCTGCCTCGCACGTACTTGAGCCAGCACAGCCGCATAGCGTACTTACCAGCGAGGATGGGGACAAGCTGTATCTACCCGACGATCTGGAAGCGACGCTTTGGGCCGAATCGCCCATGTTTTATAATCCTACGAACATGGATGTCGACGCTAAAGGACGGATTTGGGTTACAGAGGCTGTTAATTACCGCAAATTCACCAATAAGCCCGAAGGCCGACTCGATCATCCGGAAGGCGAACGGATTGTTATTCTGGAAGATACCAACGGGGATGGTAAAGCCGATAACAACAAAGTGTTTGTGACAGACCCGGATTTAGTCTCTCCGCTCGGTATTGCCGTAATCGGTAATAAAGTAATTGTATCGGCCGCACCTAACATTGTGGTGTATACCGATGAGAACGGCGACGATAAACCGGATAAAAAGGAAGTGATGCTTTCTGGCTTTGGCGGGATGGACCACGATCATTCGTTGCATTCGGTCATTGCCGGACCCGATGGGAAGTATTATTTCAATACCGGAAATGCAGGCCCGCACGTAGTAAGCGACAAAGACGGCTGGACACTCCGGTCGGGGAGCATGTACGTGGGCGGAACGCCTTATAACAAAATTAACCACGGAAACCAGGTAAGTGATGATGGCCGCGTGTGGGTTGGTGGCTTGGCGTTACGTATCAATCCCGATGGCTCCAATCTGAAAGTGATGGCCCATAATTTCCGGAACAACTATGAAACCGCCGTTGATTCATACGGAAATATGTGGCAGAACGACAACGACGATGAGGTTATGGCCTGTCGCACAAGCTGGGTTCTGGAAGGGGGCAACGCCGGGTACTTCAGTGCTGACGGTACCCGCAACTGGAAAGGTGATCAGCGACCAGGCCAGTCGATTCCTACCGCTCACTGGCATCAGGAAGACCCCGGCGTAATGCCCGTGGGCGACCTTACGGGCGCTGGTTCGCCGACGGGCATGGTTGTGTATGAAGGCGATGAGCTTGGCCTTGCCTACCGTGGCATGCTCTTGAGCGCCGAGGCCGGACGTAACGTAATATTTGGGTACAAACCCGAATTGTCGGGCGCTGGGTATCGGATGCCACGTACTGATTTTGTCAGTACGTTTCCAAAAGTCGATGAAAACTACAAGTGGAATGATGTCGATAAGGATGCCCGTAAGTGGTTTCGCCCCAGCGACGTAGCAGTTGGTACAGATGGCGCCATCTACATTGCCGATTGGTATGACCCGATAGTAGGCGGGCATCAGATGCAGGATAAACAAGGGTATGGCCGCATTTACCGCATTACGCCCAAAGGCAAAAACCTGAAAGCGCCGAAAATGGACATTCGCTCCACCCAGGGCCAGATTGCCGCCTTGCTGAATCCCGCCGTGAATGTACGAATGTTGGGTTTTGAGGCTCTCCGTGAACAGGGTGAAAAAGTAATTGAACCCGTAAAAGCGATATTGTCGTCCCCGAATCCGTATCATCGGGCAAGGGCCATTTATTTGCTGGTACAGTTGGGCGCTGAAGGACAGTTCGAGGTAGAGCGGCTTCTTAAATCCGACGACCCGATGACTCGGATTACGGCCCTTCGGGCGCTACGCAGTATTACGCCTGAGAATAACAAATCGAATCCGGGTCTTACGGCTTCTCAGGAAGCGCTATTGCCATTGTTAGGAAACCTGGCACTCGACCGGAACGCGGCTGTTCGGCGGGAAGTTGCCGTTGCTTTACGTGATATTCCGTATGCTGAGTGCCGGGTTATGTTGATCAATCTGGTTAACAGCTACGACGGCAAAGATCGCTGGTATCTGGATGCGCTTGGCGAAGCAGCCGATGGGAAAGAAAATGCGCTTTTCGCCGACTTGACGTTACCCGAAGACCCAGCCAAATGGGATCAGCGGACAGCCGATTTGGTTTGGGAGCTGCATCCGGCTCCAGCTGTGAGTATGCTTAAAAAACGGGCAGAGTCTCAAACACTGTCTGCCGATGCTCGTCGTCAGGCCATTACGTCGTTAGCGTTCATTAAAAACCCACCGGCCGCTAAAGCTATGGTTGACTTGACGAAATCGCCGGATAAAGAGGTGGCTGGCTTGGCAACGTACTGGGTTGATTTCCGGCGCGGGAACGACTGGGCTAAGCTTTTGAACTGGGATCAGGTCAGGCCCACGGTGGTGTCGACCGAAGAACAGAAGATGCTGGACCAACGTAGTGAATTGCTGGATGCTGCCAAATCCGACGCCGACAAACGGAAAATAGCCGTAGAAATGTCGAAGGATGCGGAGGGAGCTAAAGTGCTGATTGGCCTAGCCGCTGAACAAAAGCTATCAGAAGATTTGATTAAAGCCGCTGGGCCGGGTATTCGAACCAACAAAGACCAGACGATTCGGACAATGGGTAAAGAGTATTTTCCCTGGAAGCGCCCATCCGAGTCAACACCTGTCAATACGTCGGCTACCTCTGTGACTTCTGTTTCTGCAGAACCGACTCAGGTTGTCGCAAAGGAAAAAGAACCGGTGAAAACGCCCCCTGTATCGACCGCTACTGTGCAGGCTCAGCCCACAGCGGTAGAACTGTCTCCCGTAAAGAAACCAGCTACGTCGGATGCTGCCACTACAAATTCACCGATTGCTCAGATTGCCCTGTTAACAGGCGACGAACGTAACGGCCGAACTATTTTTAAAACCAACTGCGCGACCTGCCATAAGCACGGCCAGCAGGGTGAGGATATTGGCCCCGATCTGACCAAGATTCATCAGAAATTTGACAAGAGCGGGCTTTTGGAAGCCATCCTTTACCCAAGTGCTGGTATTGCGTTTGGCTATGAACCGTACATGATTACCACCACCAAAGGGCAGATGTACTACGGATTTCTGGTGAGTGACAGCGATCAGTCGGTAACGGTCAAGGGAATTAAAGGCATCAAACACACAATTCCGGCTGACCAGATTTCGTCGCGTCGACAGTACAAAAACAGCCTGATGCCCGACCCTGCGCAGCTGGGATTAAGCCAGCAGCAACTCGCTGACCTGGCTGCATTCCTGTTGAAGCAGTAATGGTAAAGTACGACACGCTATTGTTGAGCACAACGAACGGATTTTTGTCATTACGGCCGTAGGGAGGAATCTTAAAACTTCAGTAGGGCGAGCTTGAGATTCCTCTCTGCGGTCGGAATGACAAAAATTACTTAACAGAATAGCCCAGTTTTTTCAATTCTGAGCCTGTGAGGTTCAGCACATTTACGTCAAGCTTGATAGGCATCAGCGGAGTATCGGTGGAGTCGGTTTTGACGGCCACAATGGCGTCTATTACGTCCATTCCCTTGAAAACCTGCCCGAATACAGTAAATTTATCATCGAGCCGATGTTCGCCTTTTTTGTTCTGTACAATGTAGAACTGGCAACCAGCCGACAGCATTTGCGGATTATTGTCGCGTCCGGCACCGACCGCTCCATAAATGTGCCGGATTGTAGGCCGAAATTCAGGTTTTAGGAGATAGGGCGAATCCGCAAAACCAGCGGGCGTATCGGGGCAGCCTCCTTGCGCGACAAAATTTTTGATGACTCGATTGAACGTCAGCGTATCCCAGTACCCTGCATTCGCCAGTTTCATAAAACTAGCTTTATGATTAGGCGTTTCGTCGTATAACCAGAAAAGTACGTCGCCTTTGTCGGTTTTAATCTGACCAATGGGATAGGTTTTTTCTTTACCAGGAGGGCCGGTAAAGATCAGCCAATAGCTTATAAAAAGTAAAATTATGGGCATAATCTCCGTAAGAAGTGATGGTTGATAAAGATACCAAAGAAATGCTTCGTTGGCGTGTTTCTGCGTAAATAGGCAGAAGTCTTGGTAAGGCCATTGCTGTAAGGACTTTTGGGCGGCTATTAAACCCTTCCTGGCAAACAAGAGTCATAAGGGCAAACGTTGTGGAATAACACATTCCCATTCATCTATCCCAATGATTGGTTTTCGCTAAAGGCTATGCATCCGCTTCTGACCATTTTTTTTATCGTATTGACCTTGGCCGCTTCCGCTCAAAATAAGCCCCAGCCTGATTACGTCCGCGACTGGAAACGCGCTGACTCGCTGGCAGCTAAAGGGTTGCCAAAATCGGCGCTGGATATTGCCAGCCGAATTTACAAGGAAGCAAAAACTCAGAAAAATTATCCGCAGGTAGCTAAAGCGGCTATGGCGCGTATGATTTTTCGAAGTTATTCCGATGAAGATGCGTATAAAGAATTAGTACGTTCGCTTCAGATAGATATTGTCGAAACGCCGGAACCTGCTAAGTCGGTTCTACAATCGGTACTGGCGGATGTGTACTGGCAGTATTTTCAGCAGAATCGCTATAAGTTTTACAACCGTGCAACCGTCGACAAAACGGCGGGTAAGACAGAATTGAATAAAGCGGTCGATCCAGCTGATTTCTCGACCTGGGATGCCCATCACCTGATCGAAGCTGTTACGTCAGCGTATCTGGCTTCGGTACAGTCGAAAGCGTTGTTGCAGAAAACGCCCATTGCCGCTTATGACGTACTACTGGACCGGGGCGATGCCGATGCGCGACCACTACGCCCCACGCTTTACGACCTGCTGGCTCACCGGGCTATTGAATTCTTTCAGAACAGTGAACCTGATTTGCTGAAGCCTGTTTTCCGGTTTGAGCTGGATCAGGCGACTTATTTAGCGGCCCCAGAGGTGTTTACCAAACTGGTTGTTCAAAGTCGCGATTCGCTTTCAGGCCGTTATCAGGCGTTGCTGCTTTATCAACAACTACTGGCTTTTCATAGTGCGGATAAAACCCCCGACGCACTGGCAGATACCGACGTACTACGACTGGCGTTTGTGCACCGGCATAGTGTTTTGCCCGAGCGCGATTCATTATATCGGAAGATTCTCGAAAATCAGGCCACTGCATACAAGAATCAGCCAACGGAAGCCGTTTATGCATACCAATTAGCTGAATTTCTGACGAATTATGGCGCTCCTGTCCGGCCGCTTGATGATGGTGATGAGCCTGTCTCTGAAGCGTCGACACCGAATCGCTGGAATCATAAACGGGCTGCTGATATTTGCCGGGATCTAGTAAAACGATTTCCACAAACGCTGGCAGGCAAGCAGGCCGCCGTCTTGCTGAATCGGTTATTGCTGCCAAGTTATTCGTTTCAGATCGAACAGATCAACATACCCCAGCAACCTTTTCGGGCGTTGGTGACCTATCAAAATGTCCGAAAGGTTTTATACCGGATTATTCCCTTGTCAACAGTGGAATTACAAACGTATCGGGACAACACAGGAACCGATGACCAGAAAAAAAGCGGTTCAGCCAATGGTTAAACCGGGCTTACATCGTCGAGAAGGCCGTTACGGTGCCTGATGACGGGGATTTGAACCAACATTCCGTAGAGATTCCATTCACTGGCTTAGCCATAGGACACTACCTGTTGCTGACGACTACCGACGATACGTTTCGTGACAAAAACGAAGCTGTTCAGTATGCCTCTTTTACCGTATCGGCACTAGGATACCTCATTCAACCTGCTGAAAACGGCGAATCGGTACAAACTGTAGTGGTAACAAACCGGCTAAGTGGTGAGCCGCAGAAAAGCGCATCGGTCGCTGTAATCGAAGGAGCATTGAAACCACGTCGGTCATTTCAGACGGATGCGAACGGACGAATTACTGTACCATCGAGTGCATTGCCGACCCAATCGAACTTCCAGTACCTGATAACGTCTGGAGCCGATACGCTCGTTTCGGAGCCTCAGTATTATTATCGGGTTAACAACGGAGAAAATACCGACCCGAGCCAGACATACTCCAAGCTGTTTACCGACCGGGCAATTTACCGGCCTGGTCAGCCAATCTACGTGAAAGGTTTGGTTTATGAGGGCAAAACGAATCAGTTTGCGGTCGTTCCCAACGAAGAAGTAGACATTGAATTTCGGGATCAGAATGGCGAAGTTATTGCAACTCAAACGTTGAAAACCAATGAATTCGGTACGTTTCAGACTAGTTTCACGGCTCCCGTTGGGCGGCTTACTGGTGTGATGAGTTTGCAAACCGACGATGGAAGTGTGAGCATTCATGTTGAAGAGTACAAACGTCCGACCTTTGAGGTTAAATCCAAGCCCATTAAGCAGTCATTTAAGCTAGGTCAGACAGTCCGGCTCTCGGCCGAAGCCAGAACCTTTTCGGGCGCCGTGGTTGAAGGGGCTGAAGTACGTTACCGGGTTGTGCGCAAACTTCGTCCACGTTGGGAGTGGTGGTATATGCCCCGCAACACAGCCCAGACCGAAATCGCGAATGGTACGTCGCAAACCGACTCGAAAGGTAACGTTGACATTACGTTTACAACCGTACCCGATCGTGACCAGGCGCGGGCGAATAACCCGGTTTTTGATTTTGATATAACTGTTGACGTAACGGATAAGGCTGGCGAAACGCGCAGTACAACCCAAACGCTACGTATCGGCTACTCGGCTTTGCAGGTTAGTCTGTCCATTCCGGCCGAGGTAGAAAACGATAAACCGATTACGTTTCCGGTAAAAGTCACCAATCAGTCGGGTGAGAAAGTGGCCGCTAAAGGGCAATTGACTATTTATCAGCTAAAACCACCCGTGCGTCCGTTGCGCAATCGGCTATGGAGTCGACCGGATCGGCAATTGTTGAGTCGGGAAGAATTTGAAAAACTTTTCCCCAATGATTTGTATGCGAACGAAAACGACCCCCGATCATGGCCAAAAGGCAATATTGTTCAGCAACTGTCGATCACAACGCCGGCTGATACGCTTGTTAAGCCTGATCTGAATCGGTATACGCCCGGTGAGTACGTCGCCGAACTGACCATTACCGATTCGGCGGGTGAAACGGCCAAAGAACGGACCTTTTTTGCCGTTGTGAACGATAAACAGCCGGTGGCATCGGCGCGGCCAGACGGCTGGTTGCAGGTTCGTAAAACTACCGCTGAACCGGGTGAAGAAGCAGTTTTCTGGGTAGGAAATAATCAGCCGGGCTGGGTACTGATGCGTATTGAGCAAAACCATAAGTTTGTCCGGGACGAATGGCTGAAAACGGATGGGAAACCACGTCGTGTTACGTTGCCGGTTTCTGAACAGCAGCGTGGTGGTTTTGCTGTGCATTTTACTATGATTCAGAATGGCCGGTTGTATCAAAAATCGCAGATTATCATGGTGCCATTTACCAATAAGCAACTGACCATCGAAACCAAAACATTCCGTTCGAAGCTTAAGCCCGGTGAGCGCGAAGAATGGACCTTGACGGTAAGCGGTTTAGACAAGGTGCCCGCCGAAATGGTTGCAACGCTCTACGATGCCTCGCTGGATATCTTCGACCGTCTGGAATGGCCCACATCACTTTATCAGCCCTATTCACCTATTTTCTACGGATTCCGGTCGGGTGGCTTTAGCATAAAGTCTGGTAATTCGCTTTTTTATACTTATAAACCCGAACCCACATTACCAACGCGTCGGTATGATCAACTGGCGAGTATCAGGCGAAATAATGTTGCTATTCGATTACGGGGAGTAGTACCTGGCATTGCTATGGCTAAAGGAGCCGCCCGCGAAATGGCAGCTGCCCCCATGCAGGATGCTTCCATGGCCTCGAACGAAGTTGCTGCGTTAAATTATGAAGGAAGAAAGGAAACGGCGGGTGAGGCTAAACCCAAGCCCGATCAATCACCGATGATAAATCTCCGTCGGAATTTCAACGAAACGGCCTTCTTTCTGCCGCAACTCAAAACGGACGAACAGGGTAGGGTTATTTTGAAATTTACGGTGCCGGAAGCCCTGACTCGCTGGCGTCTGCTGGCGTTCGCACACACGAAAGACCTGAAAACGGGGACACTCGAACGCGAAATTGTTACGCAAAAAGAATTGATGATTACGGCCAATGCGCCCCGGTTCCTGCGCGAAGGCGATACCATCCGGGTGACGGCCCGTATCAATAACCTGAGCGGTAAAGAATTACCTGTAGTGGCAAGCCTCATGCTGATTGATGCGCTTACGGGTGAGCCTGTCAATCAAAAACTGAAACATACGGCGTTACAAACGGCAGTTTCTGTAGCCGCTGGTCAAGCGCAGGCAATTGGCTGGACACTTGTTATTCCGGCGGGCCTTGAAACCGTTACGTGTCGACTGACAGCGCAGTCGGGTACGTTTACCGATGGCGAAGAATTTACCGTACCTGTGTTACCCAACCGGATGCTGGTGACGGATTCGCAGCCGTTTTGGGTGAATGGAAAGGGCACTAAAGAGTTTAAGCTGAAGCCATTAACGAATCTGAATCCAGAGCTGCCAGTACAGCATGAGCGTCTGACTGTAGAAGTAACGAGTAATCCGAGCTGGTACGCGCTGCAATCGCTGCCGTATCTGATGGAATATCAATACGAATGTGCCGAGCAATTGTTCAGTCGGTTATATGCCAATAGCCTGGCTGCGCACATTGTTGGTAGTAAGCCCGCGTTCAGGCAGGTAATCAACGAATGGCAGAAAAACCCGGCCACGAAAAGTCCGCTTCAGACAAATGAAGAATTAAAAGCGGTTTCACTGGAAAATTCGCCCTGGCTGGCCGATGCCCGCTCTGAAACCGAACGGCAGGCACGGTTAGCACAACTTCTGGATGCCAACCGTATGGAAAGTGAACAGCTTCGGGCATGTGAAAAACTTCAGCAGTTGCAAACACCAGAAGGCGGATTTCGGTGGTTTGGCGGTATGAGTGCTGATCTGTCGATGACATTGCATATTCTAAGCGGTTTTGGACATTTGCAGAAATTAGGTGTCCGTTTCCCGGATGAGTTACAGGCGAAACTGAGCGACATGCAGGCCAAGGCCATCCGTTACGTTGATGCCGAAATGAAGCAATGGGTAGAAGACCAGCAGAAACTAGGAGCAAAGCAAAAGCGAAGCTCAGGGTGGTATTTTTCGGCTACACAATACCTCTATGCCCGTAGTTTCTATCTCGATAAACCAATTAATAAGGCCGTTCTGACTTACCTGAAACAGCGGGTAATGAGCGAATGGCTGCAGCAGAGCTTACAGGGGCAGGCCCTTTCGGCAATGGCGCTCAACCGGTTTGGCGAGTCTAAAACAGCGAATGGTATTCTGGCTTCGTTACGTGAGCGGGCACGGAAGAACGAGGAGTTAGGAACGTACTGGCCAGATAACACGAGCGGATTATACTGGTATCAGGCACCAATAGAAACGCAGGCTTACCTCATTGAAGCGTTCGATGAGATAAACCCGGTCAGAACGGAGGTCGACGATATGAAACGCTGGTTATTGCGGCAGAAACAAACCCAGTCGTGGTCATCAACAAAAGCGACTACAGAGGCTGTTTATGCATTGCTGTTACGGGGCAGTGACTGGCTCGGTACAGGCGTAACGACGCAGGTAAGCCTGGGCGGGAAGCCCATTGAAAGCCGTGTATCGAAAGCGGATGCTATTACCGGTTACGAAAAAGTGACATACGCATCCACCGAAATTAAACCGGAAATGGGTGCCATTCAGGTTACAAAAACAAGCGATGGTCCCGCCTGGGGCGCCTTATACTGGCAACATTTCGAGCCTTTAGACCGGGTTATGCCGGGCAGTGCAGGCTTATCTGTTCAGAAAACGCTCTACGTGCAGCATGATTCGCCGGGGGGACCCATTATCACACCCGTTACGTCCAAAACGTCCTTAAAGCCCGGCGACCTGATCAAGGTTCGCCTGGTGCTGAAAACGGATCGGCTGATGGAATATGTTCATCTGAAAGATGGCCGGGCGTCGGGATTTGAGCCGGTAGCTGCGTTATCGGGTTATAAATTTCAGAACGGTCTCGGTTATTACGAATCACCCCGTGATGCCAGTACAGATTTCTTTATGAGTTCTCTGCCGGTTGGCACACATATGTTTGAATATGACCTGCGCGTTGCGCAAACGGGCGATTTTTCGGCGGGTGTTGCTACGGTGCAGTGCTTCTATGCTCCCGAATTTTTGGCACACTCAACGGGTGAACGGGTTAAGGTGAAATAGTGTAACGCGGGTAAGCCATCCAGATTGATAGCTTACCCGCGTTTTATAACGTAGCAATGGCTTCTAATTCAATGCCAAAGCCGTAGTGTAGTGGACCAACCGGTACTACCGAACGAGCTGGACGGTGATCGCCGAAAAATTGCATGTACAGCTGGTTTACGGTTCCCCAGGCGCCAATATCAGAAATAAATACGCTCACTTTTAGCACCTTGTCGCGTTTGCTGCCAGCAGCCTGAAGAATGGCATCGAGGTTTGTCAGTATCTGTTCCGTCTGTTCGGCGATACCAGTCCCCGTCAGTTTCTGACCATCGGGCGTAATCGGTAAAATGCCAGATACGTAAACCAGACCGTTATGAACGACAGCCTGTGAATAGTGCCCGCCCGGAACAGGCGCGTTGGGCGTTTGTATAAAAGTCATGATGAGTATGTTTTGATGGCTGTGAAAAACAAAAAAATGCTACAACACAACGTCATAGCATTCTATAGATATAAATTCTGTTGTTACCCTTCTTCAGACTATTGCATCGATGAGAGCGGTTACTAGCGAAACCAGAATACTAAAGAGTAAGGCAGCAATAAAGCCTGTCACGTGAAAATTAGGGACTAGATACGAGGTAAGATACACCATCAGTACGTTCAGAACGAGTAGAAACAGCCCGAGGGTAATAATCGTAATCGGTATGGTCAGAACGGTTAGAATGGGTTTAACAAAGGCATTCAGAAAGCCCAGTACAATAGCAACGATCAGATACGTACCAGCCCCGCCTGTGACGGAAACACCTGGAATAAAATACGTAGCAACCCAAACGGCCACGGCACTAATAAGGATACGAATAATCAGCCCCATTTTCGAATAATGTTTAAAGTGAATGGTTTTATGTGTCAGTATCTACCCTGGGGCAGATGCAAGTCTAGGCTTGAAACCCGAAACCAGATGCTATTGTTTTTGGTGACGAGCCTGTAATACGGCAACAATATCATCTAAATCCATTCTTTTCTGTTCCAACAGAACCAGAAAATGAAACAGCAAATCAGCCGCTTCGCCTTTAAACAGGTCGTCGTTGTCGTCTTTCGCTTCAATGACCAGTTCTACGGCTTCTTCGCCCACCTTTTGAGCAATTTTGTTGACGCCCCGGTTAAACAGCGTGGTCGTATAGGACTTATCAGACGGATTAACTCTTCGGTCGTGGATAATGTCCTGTAAATAATTGAGGAACTGACCTTTACCTCTATTTATTTCATCAAAACAGGTGTCAGCGCCCGTATGGCATACAGGCCCGGCGGGGTTGGTTTTGATCAGCAACGTATCGCCGTCGCAGTCGACCATGATTTCCTGAACGTGCAGAAAATTGTTGGAGGTTTCGCCTTTTGTCCAGAGCCGTTGTTTACTACGGCTGAAAAACGTCACGATATGTTCGGCAACGGTTTTATCGTACGCTGCTCGGTTCATATACCCCAGCATCAGCACTTTACCCGTTTGGGCGTCCTGAATCACAGCGGGAACAAGCCCGTCGGGGGACTTATCAAAATTAATCTCGGAATTCATGCCGCAAAGGTAAGCCGTTAGGCGCGAATCGACTGCACAAACTCGCGAATGCTCTCTACCGACGTACCGTTTTCGGCCAAATGCCGGATAAAAGCACTGCCTACAATGGCTCCATTGGCGTATTGGCAGGCCGTATCGAACGTTTCGTGATCATTGATGCCAAATCCAATCAGACGCGGGTTCCGCAGATTCATACCCTGAATTCGCTCGTAGTACGCCCGCATCGAAGCACTTACGCCTTTTGTTGAACCCGTGATACTCGCCGACGATACCATATAAATGAATCCTTCCGACTCGTCGTCAATATGCCGGATTCGGCTTTCCGAGGTTTGGGGTGTAATCAGATGCACATTAAGAATGTTGTACTCACGGAATGTAGTGGCGTATTCATCCAGATACAAATCCAGCGGCAAATCGGGCAGGATAACCCCGTCAACGCCTACTTCCTGACATTTCTGACAGAATTTTTTGACGCCGAATTGCAGAACCGGGTTGATGTAGCCCATCAGCAAAATTGGCACCGTTATCGGCTCGCCGGATGCGTCTTTACGGCAATCAGCCAACTGGTCAAACAAGGTTTTCAGGGACATGCCGTTTTCCAGGGCTTTCCCGTTACTCTGCTGAATGGTTTCGCCATCGGCAACCGGGTCGGAATAGGGCATGCCGATCTCTACCAGATCAACGCCAGCCGCCTGTAATCCGCGCAACACAGTCATTGTATCGCTGAGGTGCGGAAATCCGGCGGTAAAATAAACATTTAATAACCGTTCGTTTTTTTGTTCGAACAGGTCTGTAATGCGGTTTTGGGTTAAGGTCATAACAGTATACTCGGGCTTGAACCCATATGGATACACTACAAATGCTTTGAATACGTGCTTAAATCTTTATCGCCCCGCCCGGATAGGCAAACGACCACTACGTCACTCGGCTTGAGGTTCATTTTCTCTAATGCTGCCAATGCGTGAGCCGATTCAAGAGCAGGAATGATGCCTTCCAGTTTACTCAACTGAAAGCCAGCCTGCAGCGCTTCGTCGTCGGTGATGGCATAGAAGTCGCCCCGACCAGATTCAAACAGGTGGGCATGAAGCGGACCGATACCTGGGTAATCCAGACCAGCCGAAATGGAATACGGTTCGGTAACCTGCCCATCGTCGGTTTGCATCAGAATGGTACGGCTACCGTGCAGTACACCCGGTTTGCCAAGGGCTGTTGTCGCAGCTGAGTGCCCCGATGTGACGCCCTGGCCCGCAGCTTCGGCGGCTACTAAACGTACCGATGGCTCGTTGAGGTAATGAAAAAAGGTTCCGGCCGCATTGCTGCCTCCACCCACACAAGCCACTACGTAATCAGGATTTTCGCGCCCAGTTTTCGCAAACAGCTGCTTCTTGATCTCTTCCGAAATTACCGACTGAAACCGCGCTACCATATCCGGGTAGGGGTGAGGGCCAACTACCGAACCGATAATGTAATGCGTATCAACCGGATTGTTGATCCAGTGACGCATGGCTTCATTCGTAGCATCCTTCAGCGTCTGACTACCCGACGTAGCAGGGACGACCGTAGCGCCAAGCATCCGCATCCGGTCGACGTTGGGCTTCTGCCGTTCCATATCGATGCTGCCCATGTAAACGATGCATTCCAGACCCATCAGCGCACAGACGGTTGCCGTAGCCACACCATGTTGCCCCGCTCCTGTTTCGGCCACAATACGCTTTTTGCCAAGCCGCTGAGCTACCAGAATCTGCCCAATGGTGTTGTTGACTTTATGAGCGCCGGTATGGCAAAGGTCCTCTCGCTTGAGATAAATGGTTGCGCCTACTTTTTCCGACAATCGCTTAGCCAGAAACAGCGGTGTGGGGCGACCGACGTAATCTTCGAGCAGTTGCCAGAACTTGGCCTGAAACGCCGGATCGGCAATGATTTTCAGGTAGTTTTGCCGAAGCTCTTCAACATTCGGGTAAAGCATTTCCGGAATGAAGGCGCCACCAAAATGGCCGTAGAATCCTTTATCGGTAACCTCAAACGAGGCTTGTGGTTCAAGAGTAGTCTGCATAAAAATTAGTGCTTAACCAAGCGTAGGCCTAATGCGGTTAAATGATCAAAATCATTATCTGTCGTGTGAAGCTCCAAATCCAGGTATAAAGCGGTTGCCGCAATCCAAAGATCGTTTTTCCCCATATTACGAGCCGAAGTGCCTAGTGGAATGTCTTTTAACTTGCCTTGACTATACGCATCGACCTGGGCAAAAAATCGTGTGATGGGTATTGTAATATCGGCGACGGGATATATGGCGAACAAGTGCTTCATCCTATTTACTTTTTGCACGCCCCAATCGGATTTTAAAGCAAAGGCTTCTAGTTCACCTACCACTACTATTGGAATAATTAATCGGCTAGAAGTTGTTATTCCTTTTCGTATTACATTAATCAGAAGATTAGTGTCGTAAATCATCGCTGGTTAAATTGTCAGCGTAAACTTAACGTATCCAGAAGCAGACTTTACCCAAATGTATTCAAAAGTCTATTTCTGTTTCCAAAGTGCAAGCCTTACTTACGATTTCTTTCTTCTTCCAGAACTTCGTCCATACGCCGATTTTCGTCGTCTGTAAACTCAATTCCGAATCGGAATGGCTCTTTTGGAGCAACTACCTCAAGAAATCGCTCTACGCCCCATCGTTTAATATCTTCAGGTTTATACACATTTGTGCCTTTTTCCTTAATCGTTGGGATATGGTCTAGCTCGCGTTCGCTTGTTGTTTCCATGAGTACTGTTGTTTGGTTATGGTTTAACAGAAGTAGCTTCAGAAAGATGCCTGTTCGGTTAAACCGTTTCTTCCTCCTCTACAGGCCGGACGCGATCGATAAGCTCCTTCACTTTTGCTACGTCTTTTACACCCGGTTCGATTTCGACCTGACTGTTCACATCCACGCCATAGAGTTTCATTCCTTTCAGCTGAGCCAGTTGATCCAGATTGTCGAGACCGATGCCACCGCTGATGAAAAATGGTTTTTCATTGTCGTACCGGCTCAGGATGCTCCAGTCGAACGTAACGCCGTTGCCACCCGGCTGATCACCTTTGGCATCAAACAGAAAGAAGTCGCAATGCGCTTTGTAGTTGTTCAGCATTGAAAAATTGAACGACTCATCCACCCGAAACGCTTTAATCAGGCTAATTCCTCTGTTTCGCAGACTACGGCAGTACTCCGGCGTTTCGTTGCCGTGTAGCTGAACGTACTGAAAATCGTATTTCTTAACAGACCGGAGAATATAGTCGGGGCTTGCATTCACAAATACACCTACTTTTCGAATCGTTCGGGGTAAGGCTTTCACAACCTCTTCATCTAACTCTTCGCCAACAAAGCGGGGTGACTGTTCGTAGAAGATAAATCCAACAAAGTCAGGGCCAAGGGCGGCAATCTCTTTCAGGTTGTCAGCATCACGCAGACCGCACACTTTGATTTTCATGGCTGTACAAGTTAAATGGATAACGAATTGTTGATGGTGTATTGAGAAACTAACGTAGCAAGTGCCTGGGCTGGGTCAGCGGTTTTCATAAACGCTTCACCGATCAGAAAACCGTCGAATCCGGCCCGGAACAGCGTCATCATTGTATCGGCGTCGTGCAACCCGCTTTCCGTGATTTTGGCGAACGTATCGGGGATGCGTTCGACCAGACGTAACGACGTATCGATAGACGTGGTAAATGTTTTCAGATTGCGGTTATTAACGCCTACCAGATCAACATTGACAGTCAGGCTTCGATCCAGTTCTACCTCATCGTGTACTTCGAGCAGCACCTGTAAGCTCAGGTCGTGTGCCTGCTGGCTAAGCTCTGCGATTTGTTCGGGCGTCAGACAGGCCGCAATCAGCAATACCAGATCAGCCCCCCAGGCTTTAGCTTCGAATAGCTGATACTGATCGATGATAAAATCTTTCCGCAGAATTGGCGTACCGGGATTTGCCAGCCGGGCGGCTTGCAGATCAGTGGGCGTACCCCCAAAAAAAGGCTCATCCGTCAGTACCGACAGCACGGCCGCACCGGCCCGCACGTAACCCTGTGTAGTTGTGGCTACGTCGGCCTGATCGTTTATGATCCCTTTGGATGGCGATTTTCGCTTGAATTCGGCAATAATACCGGTCGAATGTAGGTCCTGAACAGCATCACGGGCCGAGAGTGGCATCCGCCTGAAGTCAGGCATTTGTTCCAGCACCGATACAGGCGTTTCGGCTTTTCGCTGGTCTACTTCAACTCGCTTTTGAGCAATAATTTGATCGAGTATTGTCATAGTATGTAATAACGGACTGACAGTCCGCTTAGCCTGACGGCCAACTAAATCAAGTGCAAAAATCAGCCTGACGGCTAAACGGGCTAACTGCCCATTTTACATTATTAATTTCCTGAAACATGCCAGCGCTCGTTTGCTTTCCAGCGATTCGCGGGCCAGTGCCACGGCATCTTCGCGCGTTTCGGCTTTTCCTGCGGCTAACAGGGCCATTGCCGAGTTTGCCAGAACGGCCTGCTTCTGGGCGGGGGTGGCTTCGTCATTCAGTACGTTCAGAAATATCTGCGCCGACTCATCCAACGTATGGCCTCCCGCTAACGATTCGGGTGTTAACGTATCAAAACCCAACTGCCCCGGTTCCAGAACTTGCTCGGTCTGATTACTAATGACTTTGAAGGCTCCCGTCAGGGAAATCTCGTCGTAGCCATCCAGCCCGTGCAGGATCATAAACCGTTTATCGGTTTGCTGATAAAGGTACGCATATAATCGCGCCAATTCAAGGCTAAACACCCCAACAAGCTGTTTTTGAGGGGTTGCCGGATTAATCATAGGGCCTAACACATTAAAAAATGTCTTTACACCTAATTCTTTCCGAATAGGCGCTACGTTTTTCATGGCCGGATGAAACAACGGGGCGTGCAGAAAACAAATACCTGCCGTTTCCATCTTGCGCTGCAACTCGCCAACATCGTTGGTGAACGTATAGCCTAGCCGTTCCATTACCGTCGACGAACCCACCAGCGACGATACGCCATGATTCCCGTGTTTGGCCACCCGTTGACCGGCCCCGGCAACAACAAATGACGATAGAGTAGAGATATTAAAGGTGTCTTTGCCATCACCACCCGTACCACAAAGGTCCATCGGGTCGTAGGCCGCCAGATCAACCGGCAGGCACAGTTCAAGCATAGCGTCTCGAAAACCTTCAAGCTCCTCCAGTCGAAGGCTTCGCATCATGTAAACCGTTAAGAATGAGGCAATCTGTGAAGAGTTATATTCTCCACGGCCGATTCCTAACAGAACCTGTCGAGCCTGATCTTTGGTGAGGGGTTTGTATTCAAAAAGGTGGTTTAAAATAGCTTTCATGTTCAATGATTGAGTGATTGAATGAGCGAATAATTGAATGGAACAGTCCATAAATTCACTCAATCACTTAGCCAGTTTTTTATCATTTTCACGCCATTCTCCGTCAATACTGACTCTGGATGAAATTGCAGCCCCTTTACGTCGAAACGAGTGTGTGTTAAACCCATCACCCGGCCCTGTTCGTCCACGGCTGTGATACGCAGGTCTGCGGGTATCGATTCGGGTATAACTGTCCAGGAATGATAGCGACCTACGGTCAGTTCGTCAGGAATGTCGGTGAAGAGCCGTTCCGATCGGTCGGTAATGGTTGCCCGGTGCGCAATACCGTGTAGTACGTCGCCAAGATTTTCCAGTTGGGCGCCGTACACCTCACCAATTCCCTGATGACCGAGGCAAATACCGAGAATGCTTTTGGCCGGCCCATACTCCCGAACCAAATCCTGCATAATACCGGCTTCAGACGGAATGCCCGGACCGGGCGAAAGCATGATTTTATCGTATTGGCCGACTTCCTCTAACGTAATCTTGTTATTGCGGATCACATCCGGTCGTGCCCCTAACTCCCGCAGAATATAAACGAGGTTGTAGGTGAATGAATCGTAATTATCTAAGACTAGAAGTTTCATAAAAAGGGGAGTAGGGGAGGAAGGAGAAGAGAGAGAATGTAATTGGCAGAAAGAAACCCTACTCCCTTTATTCCCTTTCCTCCTTGCTCCTTTTTTTAAATTGATTTTGCTTGTTCGATAGCTGTTCGTAGGGCGGCTAACTTGTTGTGGACTTCCTGCAATTCGCTCTCAACTACTGATTTGGCAACGATGCCAGCCCCCGCCTGATAATACAGCGTATTGTCTTTACTCATAAACGTCCGAATCATAATAGCATGGTTGAATTCGCCATCGAAACCCATATAGCCAATACTGCCGGAGTAGAAACTGCGGCTTAAATTTTCATACCGGTCGATCAGCTGCATCGCCATGTGTTTGGGCGCCCCTGAGAGTGTTCCCGCCGGGAAGGTCTTGGCCACAATCTGTAGCGGGTCAGCCGACTCGGTCAACTCGCCAACCACTTTCGAAACGAGGTGGATAACGTGTGAATAGTACTGCACTTCTTTAAAAGTCTCCACTTTCACTACGTCGCAGTTACGGCTGAGGTCATTGCGGGCAAGATCGACCAGCATTACGTGTTCCGCCGATTCTTTTGGGTCATCGTAAAGTTTCTGCGCCAGTTCGGCATCGTGAATGTCGTCGCCCGTACGTCGGAACGTACCGGCAATGGGATAGATGGTAGCCTGCCGATTTTTTACGACGATCTGCGATTCGGGCGAGGAGCCAAACAGCTTGTAATTGCCGTAGTCGAAATAAAACAGATAAGGTGACGGATTCAGCGAACGTAGTGCCCGGTATACATTGAACTCGTCGCCTACGAATGGGGTCGAAAACCGGCGGGATAGAACAATCTGGAATACGTCGCCCCGCTGACAATGATCTTTCCCTTTCTGGATAACACCCCGAAACTCATCGTCCGTAAAATTTGACTCTTCCGGACCGGCCGGGCTGAACGAGTAAACCGGATAGTTTCGGCCCGTAATCAGGTCACTGATGTAGTCGAGCGTGCTTTCGGGCTCCGTATCGCCATCGCGCAGGTAGCTGTGTTCAAATAGATAGAGTTCGTCTTTGAAATGATTGATGGCCAGTACGTAGCGATAAACAGTGAAAACTGCTGCCGGAATCTGGTTTTCGGGTGGAACGGGCGCATGAAGAGTGATATCTTCGAAACCCTGAACCGATGGAAAGCCAAAATAGCCGAATAAGCCGTTCGTGATAAATGGAAACGGGGCTTTGGTGTGCTGAAAGCTGTCTTTAAATTGCTGCAGTGCTTCCAGCATATGCTGCACAGGTAAGTCATTTGTCTGTTCATCGGCACCGGGCATTCTTACGGTCAATCGGTTTGAATCATACGAAAACCGGGCAACCGGGTCGAAAGCGATGTACGAGAAGCTGTTATCGTTGCCGTGATAATCGGAGCTTTCCAGCAGAATGCTGTTCAAAAAGCGGTCGCGGATGCGCAGATAGATGCTTACGGGCGTGATAATGTCGGCCAGCATCCGTTTATGGCGGCTGACAACGCGGTAGGTCGGGGTTTTTACATCGATAGTCATGGGCAATACGTGTTGGTACTTGTTCGGAATGGTTGAAAAAATAAGGCTCACCGGGATGACGGTGAGCCTTTCAAATTTGCTGGTGAACAACAATAGCGGCAACCCTCATCCCCAATGAGAAGAGTGCCACCACCAAATCATGTTGTTAACCGTATTATTCATAATCTTATTTCAGTGTCAGATTCTTTCAACTGGTCGGGGTGGCGGGATTCGAACCCACGACCTCTACGTCCCGAACGTAGCACGCTACCAGGCTGCGCTACACCCCGCATTGAGGCCACAAAAATAAAGCGTTTGATTTACTTTTCGTCAAAACAACCATTTTTTTTCTTAAAAGGCGAAAAGTTGCTAGTTTGCTGGTCAAATAAATCATCTGAAGAACGTAACGCTCTACATTTCGATCATGCGTATTCGAATGGTTTTGTTCTCGTTTAAATCGAATGACGACTCATTGAAGTCCGGCTTGCCCATCAGCATCGTTACGTTTGAAAAACCGAATGGTTCGGAGGGTATTTGACCGGCGAAGTCTATTTTTTGATTGCCATTCAAATCCTGATACAGCCGTACGGCGTAGCGGCCGGGCGTGAGTCCGTCAAACACAACCGGTATCTCGCCCGAAGCGGGTACATCCACTACTTTTTGCTGACTGGATTCGCCATCGAAGCTAGCCGGGTTGTTGGCCAGACCAACGTACAATTTGCCTGTACGGTTATTTACGTTTGAGATCACCACCGTTAGGCTGTACGTTGCTGTAGAGACAGCTGTCGTTGAAGTAGTTTGTTGTGCCGAAGCGGAAACGACATTCATGCAAAAGGAGAATGTAAGAATAACTGCAATAAGCGTTTTCATGCTTTAGGTTGTTTAAACGTGTGTAGTTGATCTTGTTTGAGATGTTCGATGGAGCAAACATAACTGCCAAATGGCGCTCTATCGCCAAGAAAGGGATAAATAGCAGGTTTCTGGGATAAATAGTAAACCGTGGGGATGTAAGGAAAGAGCCGGGACGTTTGGTATTCTTTCTACCCTAAATTCAGCGTTAAATTTCCGCTTTTGGTGTAGCGGATTTCCTCTTCGGCCAACATTTGCTGCAGGGTTCGCGAAAGGGTATCGGCGTCGGTTTGGGCAAAATAATGGGCCAATTGTTTGGGGGATACGCCCGGTCCATTTGCCAAAGCTACGTATTCACGGACCTGCTTACGAACATCTGTTAAAGCCGTCTCTGACTTCTTTTTCTTTTTGATGCAATTATCGCAGATACCACAGGCTTCCCCCGGTTTTTCGCCAAAATACGCCTGTAAGAGCCGGGTACGACATTGGGTTGCATGTTCGACGTAAATAGCAGCCGCCTGCACTTTACGTAACGCCAGTTCTTTACGTCGGTTGAGCTCGGCAATTTTTATCGGCAGCGTTGGCGCATCAAAGCGGGGCGTCAGGAAGGTTAGCTGCGGCTTGTCTTTCTGCTTTTCGTAAATCACCACATTCCGCTGATGCAATTGCTGAAGCAGGTTTTCAATTTCGTTCTGGTTGATCAGAAACGTACGCGCCAGTGTCGACTCCGAAATGGTGACGAAGTCGGTAAATAACTCTCCACCATATAGCCGCAGTAAAAGCTTCAGAAATGAATCGAAGCGCGGATTCATGACCTGAAATTCGTAAAGCTCGCGGTTGTCCAGTACGATGGCGAGCTGCGACGGATGAAAGTAATTTTCAGTTAACTGGATAAATCCTTCCAGTTGTAGCTGTTTAAGTGCGTAATGGGTTTCCTGCGGAGGCAGATTAAAGGTAGCGGTAAACGCGCCAATGTCGAAGTCATAACTGTTGAATTCGCCACCGCCTACGGGTACAGCCATATAATTCGCCAGCGCCTGATAAACCCGACGCAGCATCTCAACGGGTTGATAAAGTTGTTCGGTACGTTGACGCAAATGATCCAGATCGGCCGCATTGTAAAGCATTACAGCATAGGCTTTCTGGCCGTCCCGCCCGGCCCGTCCGGCTTCCTGATAATAGGCTTCGAGGGAGTCTGGTACGTCCAGATGCACCACAACCCGTACATCCGGCTTGTCGATGCCCATACCAAACGCATTGGTCGCCACTATAACCCGCGTTCTGTCCTGAATCCAGGCATCCTGTTTCTCGGTACGTTGCTGCGTTGTCAGTCCGGCATGATAAAAATCGGCAGCGATTCCCTGTTTTACCAGCCATTGAGCGATTTGTTGCGTTTGCCGACGACTTCGTACATAAATGATGGCACAGCCCGGTACGTTATGCAGAATACGTAACAACCTTTCGTCTTTGTTTCCTTCCAGCACAGCCGAATACGACAGGTTTGGCCGGGCAAACGTCTGTTTGAAGATAGCCGGTTTGCGTAGTGAAAGTTTATCGACAATATCGGTCTGCACATCGGGAGTAGCCGAAGCGGTCAGGGCAATGACGGGCGTAGTGGGAATAAGTTGCCGAAACTCAGCAATCTGCAAATAGGGTGGCCGAAAATCATAACCCCAGGCTGAAATGCAGTGGGCTTCATCAACTGCCAGCAGGCAAACGGTCATCTGCTTCACCCGCTCGATGACAATTTCGGTCCGCAACCGTTCGGGCGATACGTAAAGAAATTTAGTATTGCCGTAAATGCAATTGTCGAGGGTAGAGTCGATTTCCCGGTAATGCATCCCCGAATAAATTGCCGCAGCGGGTATACCACGCTTGCGTAGTTGCTCGACCTGATCTTTCATGAGCGCAATCAGAGGAGTTACCACAATACAAACGCCTTTCATGGCTAGCGTTGGTACCTGAAAACAGATAGATTTGCCCCCGCCCGTTGGCATCAGTACAAGCGCGTCCTGCTGAGCCAGTACGGTGTTTACTACATCTTCCTGCATGGGCCGGAAGTTGGAATATCCCCAAAAATGCTGTAAAATTTGCCGAATGGTCAAAGCAGGTATTTGTTAGTCACAGGTTATTCGTTGATCGTCATTGGCCCATAGTCATTCGTTGATGCTAACTGCTTCCGGATGATTATTGTCCAATAACGATTTTACAAATTTACAGCGCGAAAGGAGAAATCGGTAGAATTGGGGTTTTACGTTTATAGAGTATACTCAACCATTAACAGGAAAAATTATGATTCAGAAGGTAATTAAGTCAGACGAAGAATGGCGGCAAATTCTAACCCCAGAGCAATATAGAGTAACGCGGCAAAAAGGTACTGAACGAGCCTTTACGGGCGAATACTGCGAAGCACATGACCCCGGTATTTATGCCTGCGTTTGTTGTGATACAGAATTATTTGAGTCAAAAACCAAATTTGAGTCGGGAACGGGCTGGCCGAGTTTTACCGAACCCATTGAGGAAGATCGGGTTCGGCTGGAAAAAGATTATAGCTACGGCATGTACCGGATTGAAGTGCTTTGCAACATTTGCGATGCCCACCTTGGCCATGTATTCAATGATGGCCCACCGCCTACCGGTCTGCGCTATTGCTTAAATTCGGTTTCTCTGGTACTGAAGCGTACGGCCAATTCAGAGTGAGTCAGTCGTCTTGTCGATCTCTGAAAATGAGCGTTCAATGAGCGCTAACAAGCTATTGTATGAAGTATTGGAACGCGCTGGGCGTGCTTTTAGGGTTTGGATTGCTGGTGACCAATTCGGCACTGGGTCAAAAACCTGGTTCAAACCAGGTCGGTACGTCTATTCCGGGAACGAAGCTGAGTTTTTATAAATCCGACACGAACACGTTTTCGCGTGTTGCAGCACCGGCAGCTTTTCTTAGGCAACGTAGCGCGAATGGGCGATTGGCAGCTCCAACAGCGCAGTTCATTGTTACTTACACCAATTTTACGGCCGAAGCCCGGCAGGCGTTTCAATATGCCGTCGATATCTGGTCAACACTGATCACATCGCCCGTACCGATACGGATTCAGGCAAACTGGGTATCGCTGGCGCCAAATCTGTTGGGGTCGGCCGGACCTGCATCGTATCGGAATAGATTCGACGGGGGCAGAAAGCGCAGGCTTTTTACCCAATAGCGCTAGCCGAAAAGATTGCCCGGCGGGAGCTTAATGGTTCTACCGAAGCGGATATTGTTGCTGATTTTAACCGCAATAACGACTGGTACTACGGTACGGACGGAAAAACGCCGAAAGGGCAGAGCGATCTGGTAACGGCGGTATTGCATGAGCTGGCTCACGGGTTAGGATTTATCGGCTTCTTCGACGTAGTGAATGACAAAGGCGTTTATACGCAGGCTCTTCCATCCGTTTATGACTGTTTTCTGGAAAGTGGACAGGGGAAACGAGTTGCCGCTTCACCCAAAGAGTTTCCAAACAATACCGATGAGTTGCAGGGCGTATTGTCGGGGTATAATCTTTATTTGAACGGAGACGTACTGCGGCAGCGGACCGGTGGGCGAATCAAGCTTTTTTCGCCCTTCGACTTTGATCTGACGTACAGCGTTTATCATCTGGACGACCAAGAATATCCGGCCGGAAACGTTAATTCGCTGATGCGGGCTCACCTGGGGCGTGCCGAATCGATTCATACTCCCGGTCCACTGGTGCTTACGTTCTTTTCCGACCTGGAGTGGAAAACTACCTCTGTGCTGCACACGCCACCGTTGATTAATGAAGAGGTCAGCGATTTCGTATTTAGTACCCGTATTATCAGCGATACAGCTATAGTTGCTGGCTCGTCAAGGCTATTCTATCGAAAAACAAAACCCATTGCCGACGATACACTATCTTATGCGAACGTTCCGCTTACCCGGGTTGGCAACACTGATGAGTATAGGTTTACGCTCCCGGCTGCACAAGCGCAGGGTGAAATCTGGTATTTTTTTCAGGTGCAGGATGCCTCTGGCCGCACGTTCACCAATCCAGGGAAGTTGTTGGCTGGCGCCCAGACCTGGCATCATGTTTGGGTAGGCCCCGACAAAACGGCACCGTTTATCCTGTACAATCCGTCAAAAACGGCTGTTTTTTCAACGAATCAGACTGATAGCCTGCCCATTTACGCCCGCATTGCCGATGACATGACAGGAATATCGACTGCGTACGTTGATTATCAGATCAATGGTGTGGCTCAGCCGAATCTGCCATTGACCTATTCGGTGCAAACGATTGATAACATTACGTATGACAGCGTCTATGTAAACCGCATTACGTTTCCGGCAAACTCGCTGAAAGCCGGGGATAAAATCACGTACCGAATTGTTGCGCAGGATGGTTCGAAAGCAAAAAATCAGACGACAAGTCCCGCTACGGGGAGCTATCAGCTTTCGGTAGTGGCGCAGCTCCCGGTTCGCGACCAGTACGTTAATTCGTTTAATGAGGCATCTACAGCGAATGATTTCGTCGGGCGAGGGTTCAGTATCGCCACCCCCACTAATTTCGGCGATCCCGCTATTCATTCCGAACATCCCTATCAAAACGGCACCGATTTTCGGTTTCAGGGCAACTATGATTATACGTTGCTGGCACCGATTCGAATAAAAAACAATCCCGACAGTGCCGTTATCCGCTACGACGAGGTTGTGCTGGTTGAACCGGCCTATCCCGGCAGCCATTTCGGCGATCCCAATTTTTACGATTATGTGATTCTGGAAGGTTCCAGAGATAATGGCCATACGTGGTTACCCATCCGCGACGGTTATGATTCGTATGATATAAATGATTGGCAGAGCTACTACCAAAGCAGTTTGACCAATGGGTTGTATACTGAGCAAAACTCAACAGCTGTGGGGCATCCAGCCCTGTTCAGGCATCGCGATGTGCCAATTTTGCGGCCGGGCGGAGCGTTTCAGGCGGGTGAACAGATTCTGATTCGGTTCCGATTATTTGCCGATCAACTGGCTCACGGCTGGGGCTGGGCCATTGATAACCTTCGTATTCAGGCGCCGGCTGCCCTGGTTCTGGCAAACGAACCAACAAAAATCGGCAGGATGATTGTGTCGCCCAATCCAGCTACAGATGCGTTATTACGTCTGGAAGCCGATCTTGTTAAACCTGTTTCGGATGCACAGGTACGTATCAGCAACCCATCCGGGCAAATCGTTCGTCAGACTTACGTAAAGGTAAGGGGTACAAAAATCAGTGAGCAGATTGATGTAAGCGCATTAGCCGCTGGTTTGTATTTTGTGCAACTCGCCGTTGATGACTCGGTATTGACACAGAAGATCATCGTTGTGCACTGAGTCTTATCCTTTTCGTTTACAGCGTATTAGCCCCATCTGTTGATGAACAAACAAATTGCCATCGTCGTATCGTTGCTGATCACTAGCTGGCTGAATGGCTGCTCACCTGCCCGGCGATTAAGCCATGAACTGCAAACGAAACCAGGCTATACTGATCATTTTACGGGGGTTGCCCTGTACGATCCCGTTCGTAAAAAGGCCATCATTCAGCACAACGCCGACCAGCCGTTCACCCCCGCATCGAACACCAAGCTCTTTAGTTTTTACGCTGGCCTGCTGTCCCTACCCGATTCGCTTCCGGCTCTGCGCTACGTTGTTCGGAATGATTCACTTATTTTCTGGGGAACAGGAAATCCGCTCCTGCTGCACCCCGACGTAGTGGATACAGCTGCTCTGGCTTTTCTGCGAAATCGACCCGAAAAATTATTCTTCTCCCCAGCTAATTACGATGGGCCACGGTTTGGACCCGGCTGGGCCTGGGATGATTATAGCGACGATTACTCGCCTGAACTGGCGGCTTTGCCGATTTATGGTAATGTTGTTCGTTTTCGGAATGGTCGGATAAGTCCGCGCCAATTCGCCGATAGTGTACTTACAGATGGTAAACCGGCAAGTGGTGTGCGTCGTCTGGAATTCAGCAATCAATTTGTGCACTCGGCTGATCGTAAACCATTGCGGCAGGACGTACCTTTTCGCTGGTCGCCTGATCTGGCTGCCCGGCTTTTGGCTGATTCGCTTCATAAACCCGTCAATGTGCTTCAGTTACCCATGCCCGAAACTACCCGATTGTTGCGGGGTGCCCCGGCCGATTCGCTTTACAAGCGCATGCTGCACGTGAGCGATAACCAGTTTGCCGAACAGATTCCGTTTATGATCGCAGCAGAGCGTAACAAGCCTATGCTTGACCCTGACTCAGAACGAAATCGGCTGATTGACAGTGTTTTGCATTATGGGTCTGCATCGAAAGGGCAATTTCCGGCCAGGTGGGTAGACGGGTCGGGTCTGTCGCGTTATAATCTTTTCACACCGAACGTACTGATTGATCTGTTAGGTCGGATTTATACGAAAGTGCCTCAGCAACGACTGTTTACCCTGTTGCCTGCCGCTGGTCAGTCGGGCACGTTGCGGAGCATGGCAATGAATGGAAACCCCTATGTATTTGCTAAATCCGGCTCAATGACCAGCGTATATAACCTGAGCGGTTACGTACTTACACAACATGGAAAGATCCTGTATTTCAGTATCATGCATAATAATTTTACTCAGTCGGTTAGTGAAATGCGCCAACGTACGGCCGAACTTCTAAAGACAATTCACGAGCAGTTTTAAAGCTAGTCTGTGTCCGCCAGTAACTGGGTGAATGAACAGTAGGATAGTATGCGGTGATTAAGACGATTATTCTCCGCAAATTATGCGGAGAATAAAGTTTGTGCTGAAAAAGATATAGAGACTTTACTGTAAGTCATGGATTTCTATGTTTTTATCCGGTTGCCGGGCATATATACTGTTCCATTCGTCTTTAAAAATACGTTGGTAAGCGCCAATTCTTGCTGGGGCATTTATCGGGATTTCATAGCTCGCATTTAACCGATGATCGCTGATGACATACGCTACCTTGTCTCGATTAGCCTGCTCAAAAAAAGTTGCTAACAGCGTTGGTTTATTATGATCCTCCAGCAGGAAGTAGTAAGTCAACCCTTTGATTCTGTAATTGTCCATCTGCCCGAAAAAGAACTCAATAGGGGCAATTACGTTTGTATGTCGATGTGGCATATGCGAGGCTAGCAGGGTGTTATGCGCTTCTATATCCGGGGTATTTCTATTCTCGTTTATAACGTACACAAACTGGGTAATGGCTATCGCGCTGTAACCAACCAACATAATTCGAGCGACTGTTAATTGCCAGGGCGGCTGCCTAGGTACGTAATGGACCAGCCAAAAAGCGGCAAGAGCCGCCAGCCAGGGGACAAACAGGAGATAATAAATGTCGGTATCACTTTTGGTAAGCAACCAAAATGAAATGATTATCAGTATCGTATACAGTAAGAGAGGTTGTGTCAGTTGGATGTATTTTCGGAAGGCGAGGGCGCAGAGAAGGACCAATACGCTCAAGGCAGCCTCGTTTTGGCTGTGGAAAAAAATCTGATGATAGTCGACCATAACCATGAGCTTACTAGCCAGACTCATATTCTCCTGAGTAGCAGGATCGTCGCGAAACTGTGCGATTAGGGTTTGCAGTTGGCCATCCAAAAGGGCATCGAGTACATACAGGCTTAACGTAACGGAACCAGCTAAAGCAAAGCGAATTGTCGGGCGCCAGCCTTTCCTTAAAAAAAGCCAGATCGTGCCAGCGACAAGGTAAATCAGGCCATTCAGATGGGTTAGGGCTGATAATCCGGCCAGTATACCTGCCAGCAAAGGTTTTGTCGGGGAGGGCTTTGGTGGATCAAGGGCAAGGTAAGAGGCAAATCCCAGCGCCATGCACATGGTTTCGGGGCGATTGACAGAGATGAACCGAATTAACGTACCACAGCCAAAATAGAGTAAAACCGACAGCCACTGCTGTTCACGCGATTGGTTACGCCCGTACAACCAGACCAGATACCCGCCTGCCAAGCCAAAAAATATACTGACAATTTTGTTGGATGGAACAGAAATGCCCGTTACGTGCATCACGAGTGCCCCGGCATAGATGAAGAGCTTGTGAAAGACGTAGATGCCGTGTTCCCAGCCATTGTAGCCACGGAATAATTCCGACCGAACCTGCCCGTCGCGTATCAGCCAGAATGATTGCTCGGCAAACCAGGCTTCATCGTAATATTCAGCCCGGTTATAAAAAGACCATATCAGGGCGCAACTCAGGAGCCCGAATACAAGCTGATACGTACGACGGGAAAAGATGATAAAAGGCATGGGTGAACACTTTTATACACGACACAGACCGAAATATTGAGAAAGATCAGGCTACGTAAAATCAAAGGAAGAAACGTAAACGGGTTTTTCTGAAAGTTTAGCAACTATTGACTTGTCCTCTGCTTTTACCATTACGTGGGTAAGAATATTTTTTTGGTAACCACTTAATCGTCCCATTTTTTTAGTGTCTGAAAGCGAACGGTTTAGCGGATCAGTTATATCGACTTGTAGCAGTGCTGAATGGTACCCAAAATAAGCCAGTACACTTTCCAGAAGAACCGGCAATTCCGCTTCCCGGCCCTCTTTCACGTAAATGCCTTCTAAAGCAACAAACTGATATTGCGATGGATTGAAAAAACGGCGGGTTGCTGAGAAGCGTGGGAGAATATTCATCATAATCCAGCCAATCCGGCCGGGCATCGCCAGAAAATTCCAGCAAACCGGATTAGCCTGCACCCCGGCTATTACGTCGTCCTTCTCCAGGAGCGTGAAGTAATTGCCTTCATGACCAATTTTCGCCAGCGTCGTGAGGGAATGTTTTTTGTAGGATTGACTCAGAATACTCTTCAGGCTGCCGTTGTCTTGAATAGAGATGCGCGAAAACTGAGGAGCAATTTTTGGCGCGTAACGTCGGAAGACAAATGTTTTTAAGGTAGCAACAGACTTGAAGCCCTCGCTTTGCGATATACGTAACGAGCGGCTGTTTTTTTCTTCAATAAAAGAGTAAAAAATGAGCGGTTCCTGACAGTTTACTTCTACGTATCGAATCGCCTGCTCTTTTATCAACCGTCCGTACCCCTTTCCCTGATGCGCGCGGGCTATTGCTAAATAACGACCATAATACGCCTGAATAAATTCCCCGGCCTGTATACTGACAGTTCGCTCATCCAGGCAATACATACCAATCAGCTCATCAGCAAAAAACAGGTGAAAGAAAAAAGGATTCGAGAGCTGACGTATTTTTTGTTCCTGACCTATGTGCTGGTACTGAATGCCATTGGTGCCATAAATGGTCTGTTTAAGCAAGGCTACGGCTGCTACATCCGCCGTTTTGCGTACCCGGATTTGAAGCGGTCCCTTTTGGTACGTAACGGCTTCATCAATCCCATTTTCGCCAATTAATCCGTTCATACAATCAGCGCTTGACCAACAGGTAAATTGGATAGCTGATGGCTATGAACCCAATGGCATACATACTGCTCGAAAAATCACCGATGACAACGCCTAATAGAAACGCCAGTGAAATAATCAGCAGTGTCCAGGTTGAAAAAGGGTATCCCCAGGCGTGAACAGGCCGGGGTAAATCGGGTTCGGTCTGGCGCAGGCGGATCAGTGCCGCAAAGCAGGAAGCGTAGCATAGTACGAAAAAAAACGTAGCAATGTCAGATAACTTGCTGTACGTATTGGTCAGAATCATTAGAATGGAGGCTCCGGCTGTCAGAATTGTAGCATTGATGGGCGTGCCGCCTTCACTGACCTGCGTAACAAACCGAAAAAATAAGCCATCGCGTCCCATTGCGAAAATAACGCGCGGGTTAAACATAATCTGTGCATTGATAATCCCCATAATGGAAATCATCAGCAGGAACGTAACGACCTGAGCACTGCCCGGCCCAAACAGCAACTGTACCGCATCGGCAGCGGGTAGTTTTGACCCGGCCAGCGCCGATACCGGCAGTACGTAGAGCAACGCCAGATTGACCAGAATATAAATGCCAATGATGAGCAGGACTCCTCTGATCATCGACCGGGGTAAGTTACGGCTTGGGTCTACATCTTCTTCGGTGAAATAAGCGGCCGTGTGCCAGCCGTCGTACGTGTAGAAAACGGCCTGTAAAGCCGCCAGAATACCAACCCAGATGTTTCCTTCAGCGAGTGATCTGACCGTATCGGCGGGTATTGGTTTATCGGGTGTTACCGCAAAACAAACAACAACAAACGCCAGTAAACCTACGGCCTTCAATACGCTCATAACCTCCTGCGCTCTACTGGCTAAACGTACGCCAATGGAGTGAAAAGCCACAAAAGCGATCAAAATTCCGATGGCGATAGCTTTTTGATAGGATACCATAGCGGGAGACAGCAGCCCAATGTACTCGCTCATGACGGCCGCCCCGAACGCCATAGCTGATACGCTGCCCAGCCAACTGCTGATGCCAATGATAAACCCGATATAATTGCCAAATGCCCTGTGGGCGTATACGTACCAGCCCCCCGCTTTGGGCAGCATTGTACCTAACTCCATAACCGACAACGAACCTGCCAGGGCATACAGCCCAACAGCCAGCCAAACGGCAATAATCAGCGTCGGACTGCCAATATCGTGGGCAATGGGTCCCGGCTTCCGAAGAATACCTGTACCTACCGTACCGCCAATGGTTACGGCCACGCCGAACCCGACGCCTAACAATTTTTTGAGCTGGTTTTGAGCCATTGCACGGTAGGTGAACGTAAGATGCTGAATAATGGGAACGGTAATCTTACAATGATAAGGAAAAAAGCCCTTGTTGCGAGAAGCTACAACCCTCCCGGACGGCTACAATGGCGTTTTTTTGTAAGTTTGTCGGTATGAGAGCCTTGTTTATGCACCCGTACGTGCTGGTGTTTGTGGGTGGGGGCATCGGCAGTCTGACGCGATACATGGCCGGACGATTGATTCCCGCTACGTTGTTGGGCACCCCGTTTCCCAATGCCATTCTGATCGTCAACGTACTGGCGAGTTTTGTACTCGGTTTGGTGGTTGGCTGGGTCATAAGCCGGTCGGCGGGTGAAGAAGTCCGCTTGTTCATTGGTGTTGGCTTTTGCGGAGGTCTCAGTACATTCTCGAGTTTTAGCTACGATACGGCCGCGCTGCTGCAAAACGGACGATTCGGTGTGGCTTTGCTGAATATCGTGCTGAACGTAGTACTTTGCCTATTGGCTTCCTTTGGTGGACTATGGCTCAGCCAGAAACTCTGACTCAGCATGATAGCTCCCCTTACTTCTGGCCTTCTATTTGTATTGCTAATGATCTCAACTTTTTCGTCCGCTCAGGACCTGGCGCGTCGGCTGCACGACGCACACGAAACGTTTAAAGAAAAAAAACTGACCCATCGTCGATTCAAGCACCAGGATATTGTACCGTTGCTAAATGCCTTAAGCGACCCCCTTTCGATCAGTCAGGTGGGTGAATCGCTGGAAAAACGAGCTATTTATCAGGTAAAAGCGGGGAGTGGGCAGACTAAAGTTCTGCTGTGGAGCCAGATGCACGGCGATGAAGCGACGGCGACCATGGCCCTCTTCGATATTTTTAACTTTTTACAGGCTCGAAACGATGGTTTCGACGAGTTACGCCAGACGATACTGACAAAGACTACGCTGCATTTTGTGCCGATGCTGAATCCCGATGGTGCCGAGCGGTTTCAGCGCCGAACCGCTACGGATATTGATATGAACCGCGATGCGCTACGGTTACAGACGCCGGAAGGAGCCATTCTTAAAAATCTGCAACAAACGCTGCAGCCCCTCGTTGGCTTCAATCTGCATGATCAGAATCCGCGCTATGGCGTCGGCAAAACCGGCAAACAGGCAGTTGTGTCATTTTTGGCGACGGCTTTCGATGAAGACCGGAACATCAACGACGTTCGCCAGCGATCGATGCAGCTCATTGTGGGTATGAACCGGGTGCTGCAACAATTTATACCGGGTCAGATTGCGCGTTATGACGATGAGTTTGAGCCGCGGGCGTTTGGCGACAACATTCAGAAGTGGGGAACAACGCTGATCCTGATTGAGTCGGGCGGGTATAAAGGGGATTCAGAAAAAATGGCCATCCGGCGGCTAAATTTTGTGGCCATCCTATCGGCATTGAAAGCAATTGCCGATGGCTCGTACCGGCAGGAAGAAACGGCCAATTATCAGGCTATTCCTGAAAATGGCAGGCCGTTGTTCGATGTTCTGATCCGCAACGCTACCGTCATGCGCGATGGCCACCCCGTTATTGTCGATGTGGGGATCAATCATAATGAAGTAAATGACAAGGCTGCAAACGCATTCTCCTACAAAAGCATTATTGACGATATTGGTGATCTGTCGACATTTTATGGTCTGGAGGAGATTGACGCCACCGGTCTTACGCTGACCCCTGCTTATGCCTATACTGATACGCTCAGCTCTGTTGCGGACTTATCGAAGCTGGATTTACCTTCTCTCCGACGTGAGGGTATTCTTATTTTTCCAGTCCGAAAAGCACAGGATGACACGTTTCCGGCCCAAGCGGTGCACGTACTATACGAAGGTGAACTGCCAGCACAACCGCTTCAACTGGAGCAGATTCCAACGTTTCTGTTAAAGAAAGGTGACCAGATCCAGTACCGGTTTGTCAATGGTTTCTGGAAAGAAAATCCCGTCGGCTTACAGAATGGAGTGGTTGATTAATCATCGGTGCAAAGATAATTCTACCGTAACATTGGCGTAACGTTCGTGTAATAGCCGATGGATAGCTTTGTCCTGTTGTTGAAACACGAAAAACTGTCATTAAAATTCATATTGGTGTCGCATAGAAAGGCCAGGGCTTTGCGCTGGCTTTTTCTTTTGTGCTATGTGTACAGCTCGAAAACGTACCCTGCATAATGGCATACTTGCGTACTGCTAATCCGATCATTTTCAGATAACCATTCGATCGCTACAGAATCAGATCAGCCTCAATTTGTATTCAATAAAAACGCAAGAAGCCCAGCTATGCAGCCGGGCTTCTTGCGTTGGTTAAAAAGGAAGTTTAAAAATTGTAGCGGGCTCCCAACTGCATTTGCCAACGCGATCCAAGCGGATCGATAGAATAAGGTGCCGATGGACGCGACCAGCTAAAGGTTGGATCGCCCGTACCGGGGTTCGTTGCCCGAGCTAAGCCAATCGACGCTGTTGAGTTGAACGTATTGGGCGAGAAATAGTAGTAACCTAACTTTTTATCGAGCAGATTCAGAAAGTTGATGACATCATAGCTGATCTGAATCGATTGACGCCCTTTTAGTTTGAACTCATGCAGGAAACGCAGATCCATCGTGTTGTTCCAGGGCGTACGGCCAGCGTTACGTTCCGTAAAATTACCTTTCCGTGTTTTCAGATAAGGATCGGATTCAACAAAGGCCATGAAATCCGTTGCCTGTGTACCGGTTGGTAATAGTTTCTGGGCTTCAGTCAGATCGCGGGGAATATAAGCTAAGCTGTTTGCCTGTGCAGAACCATCGATGGTTGTGTTAACATAGCCCCACGAAAACGGCGTACCGGATTGAAGCGAGTAAAACAGCGTAACGGTGGTAGCGTTACGTGGATTCCAGATGTATCGATAATTAACCGTACCTACAATCCGATTGCGGATATCGAAGTTCGAGTAAGCCAGTTGCGGATTGTTTGGATTCAGTGCCTGATTCAGCTGCCAGTTCGATTCCATCGAATTCCGGATTCCGTTGGTCAGGTCATAGGCTTTGCCGTACGTATAGGCTGCTGAGAACCCAAAGCCCGCTGGGAAATTCTTTTGAATCTGAGCCGTCAGGCTGTAGCGATATCCTTTGTTTGTGTTCGACAGCAGATAGGCATTGGCGAAGTTGTTGTCTATTCGCTGAGCACCAGCCGTACCGTTCGCTGCTACGTAAATTGGCTGCTGGTGTTGCGTGTCATAGCTATAATAGCGAACAACGTCTTTAGTGTTTACCTGCTGGAATTTCAGGTCGTTGATCACTTTCGTGTATAAACCTTCAAGAGTAAACTTATAGCCGCCAACTGTGTAATCGACAGCTACGTTGCTGCGGAACATCTGCGGCATTTTGAAGTTGTTGTCGATTAAGTCAACCTGCGTACGGGTCACACCACCGTTGGCCGGATTGTTGTTGATCAGTAACCCACCATTCGGAACGAGCGGATCGCCAACCAGCTTGTTTGTCGCCGTAGCATTGTTGTTGAAGTCATACGCTCCATAGCCTACACCGTTGTTGTAGAAGGCGTAACCGAGCCAGGCAAAAGGAATCCGGCCCGTAAACAAGCCCGTTCCGCCACGGATGACAACACTTTTATCGCCTTTCACATCATACGTAAAGCCTAAGCGGGGCGACACCTGAACATTATTCAGGTAATTATTGCGGATCTGATTCAGAGGGGTGAAGCTATACGTGTTCCCCATGTTCATTTGATCGCCAGCCGAATTGCTTACCTGCGAGCTTAAAACAGGCTTATGAGGAAGTCCTGCGTAATCAAAACGAATACCGGGCGATAGTTTAATCCGATCCGTCAACTGAATATCATCCTGCGCATATAAGCTCAACAGATTGACATTGAAGTGCGCATACGGATTGTTGAACTGTGCATCCAGGTTATTTGATGGATCAGAAAATGGGTAAGAACCCCGCACACGGTTAGGAACTTTCGCCAAGAATTCATCAACCGACCGGTACGAAATCCGTCCGTTTGGCGAGTTTACAAATCCGTAGTCGATGGTATAAAACTCGTTGTGCGTACCAACTGTAAACGTGTTCTTGCCTGCGTAGAAAGTGAAATTGTCGGTTACCTCAAACGTCTTCTGCCGCATGTTGAACACCGACGCTTCGCGGTCGTTGCCTAAGAAAATCGTTCCGCCGTTATAACCAATTTCGACCTGCGGGAAAGTTCTGACATTCGATAACGTATTACGGAAGTCATGTACGCTGGAATAACCAACGATTAAACTGTTCGAAGCCCGGCCACTAAACTGACTTTTTAACTCGGCAACCGTACTGCTCTGGTTGTTCGTTTGCTTGAAGTCGATGCTGCCAAAGCGGAAGTTCTGCGCATCACGCTCCAGGTTCGTTGCTTCCGAAAATACAGTGTTGTTCCGAATACTGAGCTGGTTTTTATCGTTGATGTTCCAGTCCAGGCGGTTGAAGAATTTCGTGCTGTTCGAATAAATGGCGTAATCACCGTATGACCCGGCATCCAGACCGTAGTTTTCCTTAACGAACGTACTGATTTGCTGAGCTACCGCTGCATCTTTAATCAGTGAGCTTGGCGTACCGGCCTGAAACTGAACCGGGTCCTGCCGGCGTGTAATTTCTTCGTTTGTGAAGAAAAACAGTTTGTTCTTGATAATTGGAAACCCTACCCGAACACCCGTTTGGTATTCGTGAAATGTATTAGGCAACTTTTCTTTGGCTGCCGAAGCGCCATTCCAGGTGCCAGTCAGGGCAGAGTTACGACCAAAACCATACACAGAGCCCGTTACGTCGTTTGTGCCACTCCGGGTTACGGCATTTACCGAGCCCCCCAGGAAGTTACCCAGACGTACATCATAGGGCGCTACGGCCACCTGAATGTCCTGAATGGCATCCAGACTGATTGGGTTTGTACGCGTACTTGAGCCGGGCTGACCCGATGTGCCCGTTGAACCGCCCAGCGACGGGCTAAAACCAATAGCATCGTTATTAATAGCACCGTCGACCGTTACGTTGTTATACCGGAAATTAGTACCTGCAAACGAATTGTTGTTGTTTGCCTGTGGCGACAAACGCGTCATATCGGTCAGGCTTCGCGAGATGGTTGGTAAACGACGGATGGTTTCTCCATTTACGCTAATACCTGCGCCCTGGCGTTCGCCTTCGCGGCTTCCCTTTACGACAACTTCTGTTAATTGAGCACTGGCGTCTTTAAGCGTAATATTCAGATTGGTCGTTTCGCCGAGCTGGAGCGTTACGTCCGATAAGGTTTCTGTATTGTAGCCAACGTAGGTGACCACCACCTGATAGGGGCCGCCTGCATTCATGCTGTTAATCCGGAAACGCCCTTCCAGATCAGTTACAGCAGCATATTTGGTTCCGGTAGGAGTATATACGGCCTGCACCGTTGCTCCGGGAAGACCTTCTTTTTTGGCGTCTGTAATGTGACCGCTTAGTCCACTAGTTGTTACTTGTGCCCAGGCAGACGTAACGGAAAAAATAGAAGATACGGATAGAATGAGTAGAAATACTAAGTAAGAAAACTTCATTTGCTTATAGCTAACTGATTTCGGTGCAAAATTCAGTGAAAACTACAGGCAGCATGTTAGGTGAATGTTATGAAATCGATAGAGCGTGTTAAGCTTTTGTTAAGTGGCGCAAAAACTATCAGAAAGATTAAATTTTAATGTCAAGATAAAGAATTTAGTACCGGAAAAGGCTGAAAATCACGGGAAATGGCGCCGATTAGTTTTTACTTGATGAATTTGAAAAAAAATATGTTACTTATTCATCATTTGTTCGTCTATTACTCGACTAAATCCATGAACTTTTAGGAAGTTGATGGGTGTTCGGAATAAAAATGAATAAAGACGTAGTAGCGATAGTTACCGTATATGTGTAATTGTTAACTACTTGCTTGTCTTATCGTTATTTAATTGCTAATTTGGTAGCCTGTAGCGGACCTTTACCGAAATAGAGCTACTTTCTATAATAAACTATAACCCGCTAATTCACCGTAACAATGATTTCTAAAAAAGCCAAATATGCGATTAAAGCCCTCAAGGTTTTAACGGAGGAGTATGGCAAAGGCCCTGTGCTGATTTCTTATATTTCAGCAAAAGAAAACATTCCCAAAAAATTTCTGGAAGCTATTTTGCTGGAACTGCGTAACCACGGTATTCTGCAAAGTCAGAAAGGGAAAGGAGGAGGCTATTTGCTACGCGTTGATCCGAGTCGGGTTAATCTGGCGCAGGTTTTGCGCGTGATCGATGGGCCTATAGCCCCCACGCCCTGCGTATCGTTCAATTTCTATGTGAAATGCGACGATTGCGACGACGAAGTAACCTGTGCGCTACGTCCCATCATGGAACAGGTTCGGGATGCAAACCTGAGCGTCTATGAGAACACTACGTTAGTAACCTTCCAAAATCCGGTTTCATTCGACGGCAAGGATATTGCTGTTGGAACGCAGGGTTCTGGTCTGGCCGATACGCTTTCGAACCGGGTAACGGCTTAATTTTCTGTCGTTTAATAGAGTAAAACCAAAAAGGTCTGATGTTCAAGCTGTTTGAACATCAGACCTTTTTGGTTTACTCTCAGCCATTAGTGTTATTCTTCTATTTCCGAGGGCTGATGTTCTTTACGCAGTAAATCGTTTACGGTTTTAACAGGATTGAACGTAATAAGCGGAACTTCGACAAAAAGCGTGTTCCAGTCGGCCATGGCGCCATTCCAGAGGCCGGGCAACTCCTGCGCTTTGAGATCTTTCCCATCTTTCGATTTCGCCGTAATAAAACCCGTTTGTGGGTCGCGATAAGCTGGGAGTTCATATTTACGGCCGTTAGCGTCCTTGAGCCCGCATACCAGATCGACTGGATTGAAGTGTGTAGCTTCGTCAAAAATCGCTTTCTGGGCGGAGTTAGCTAAATCAATCTGCGCGGATTCCACCACTTGCAGGGATACCGATCCATCCTGATTTTGAGCCCAGAACGGTCCTCCGCCGGGTTCGCCAACATTTTTGACCATACCACATACCCGCACCGGCCGGTTTAGCTTCCGGCGGAAATAGTCCAGCTTTTCGGCTTTCGATACGTTTTCGAAGCCTTCCGGGGGCAACGTATAGAGCGTACGTCTGAAAAGCTCATCAGCTTCTGCCAGATAGCCATCACTTACGTCGTCGCTTTCCAATAACCCTTGTAAACGAGCAATTTGCTGCTGTGCATCGAGCAAAACGGCCGCCAATACTTTTTTATACGTAATGGTTGGCTCCTTAATCTCATCCGGAACGACATTGTCAATATTTTTAATGAAGACAATATCCGCATCAATATCATTGAGATTTTCAATCAGTGCGCCGTGCCCTGCTGGCCGGAAAAGCAGCGATCCGTCGGCGTTACGGAATGGTGA
The DNA here is from genome assembly GCF_045160025.1 of Spirosoma sp. KNUC1025. Lineage (GTDB taxonomy): Bacteria > Bacteroidota > Bacteroidia > Cytophagales > Spirosomataceae > Spirosoma. The sequence goes on along the minus strand of NZ_CP087139.1, from coordinate 753,337 downwards.
ATTATCCGGATTGACCGAAATGGTATCCGTTGATTTTTTCTGCTCGGAAAAGCTAATATCGAACGTAACGCCGAGCCAGGCTTCGTAATCCGCCTTTTGCTCGTTGATGAGTTGCTCGAAGCGGGAGCGGTGTTCGGGCGAAACGGTGAAGTGTATTTTAACCAGGCCATCGGAGTTGGCATAGGCGGCCCCCTCTACTAAATGCTCCTCAACGGGTGTTCGGGGGCCATCGGCGTACTGATGGAATTTAAGCAGCCCTTTGGGTAAACTACCGTAATCCAGTCCATCACTGGTCAGTAAAAACTGTAAAACGGTTTTGCGGTCATTTTCAGCTACGGCCCTGTCTAAATCTTTACCTCCGGCAGCCATAGCGGCTTTCAGGTCTTCGTAAAAGGCAAAGTCGGTCAGGCGGACAAACACCTCATCGACAGATTTGTCCGATTTGCCGTCCAGAGCCGCGAACAGCGATTTAAACATACGGGTAGCGGCACCCGAAGCAGGCACGAATTTAACCAGATCGCGCTCGTGAGCGGCTGCATCGAAACGATGGATATAAGCCGGAATCTGTTCTTCATTTACACGCACGATACCATCACCAATGGTAGCGGCTTTGATGACATTCAAATAAGGAAAGCCTTGAACGAAATGGTCTATTTGCTGGTCAATCTGGTCGAGTGTAGCACCCTGCGCCAGAATCTGGTCCTGATCTTGTTCAGTAAACATATTGATAAAAAGGGGAAAATAGCGTTAGGAACGGATGGCAAATTGGGTATTTAAGCAATCTGACGCAAATCAAATTTTCATAAAGTCAAGACAACAGGCCGATCGCTTTCGGTTCGTTTACGCAGGCCCATTCGAGCGTAGCGTTACCCGTAATTGCTTTACCTTTGTATTTTCCAGGAAGCACAATACATAAACGATGAAACTTATTGCCTTCGACGCCGACGATACACTTTGGGTTAACGAGCCAAACTACGTAGATGTTAAGCAGGAATTGTGTACACTGCTTTCGCATCACGTAGATGAAGAGACGCTCACGAACCGCTTTTACGACGCGCAGATCCGCAACCTGCATATTTTCGGTTATGGAGCCAAGAGTTTTATTCTGTCGATGATCGAAACCGCTATTGAATTGACCGATGGGGCCATTACAGGCTATGAAATTCAGCAGATCATTGATGTTGGGCGACGACTGATTGATTTTCCAATTGACGTATTGGATGGGATTCCGGAAGTGCTGGAAACGCTGTCAAAAGATTTCGATTTGATGGTGCTGACCAAAGGCGATCTGTTCGATCAGGAAAGCAAGATTGCCCGTTCCGGATTAGGGCATTACTTCAAGCATGTTGAAATCGTCAGCGAAAAAAATGAGCAGGCGTATCAGCGGGTTTTGCAGAAGTATAATGTACGGCCATCTGATTTCATCATGATCGGCAACTCATTGAAATCGGATATTTTGCCTGTGGTACACATTGGCGCTCGAGCCATACACATACCCTATGCCATTACGTGGGTGCATGAGCAGGTGGCGGACGAACACTTGGTTGGTAAATCGTTTACGACGCTTGAGAGTGCCCGGGAGCTATTGGCGATCCTGAAAATCAAAGAGATAAATTAAAACTGTCTGCGTCCAGATTCGCCGGGAATTTTTCCCGAAAAGCGCTTAGTTCATCGAGGGAGAGTGTGTGCTGATGAACAATTTCGGAGTCGGCGTGCCGGAATAAAATATCTCCTTTAAAATCAATTATTGACGAATCGCCCGTGTACGGATGCCCATTGCCATCGGTACCAACCCGATTGACGCCAACGACGTAGCTTAGATTTTCGATAGCACGAGCCTGCAGCAGCGTGTTCCAGGCGGTACGTCGGGCAGCGGGCCAGTTGGCTACATACAGCAGTAAATCATAGGCAAATTCATGGGATTGACCATCCGTATTGCGGCTCCAGACCGGAAAGCGGAGATCGTAACAGATAAGCGGGCAAATACGCCAGCCTTTCCATTCTTTAATCAGTCGATCTGAGCCCGCCGTGTAAATACCATCCTCACCCGCCATCCGAAACAGGTGCCGTTTGTCGTATGTATCAAACTGACCGTCGGGCTGCATCCAGATGAGCCGGTTATAATAATGACCTCCTTCCTGAACAACATAGCTACCTGTCACCACGGCGCTTGTCTGCGCAGCCATTTGCTTCAGCCACCGAAACGTAGTCAGGTTCATCGGCTCAGCTACAGCACGGGCGTCCATCGTGAAGCCTGTCGTAAACATTTCCGGCAAAATGATCAGGTCGGTGGACTGCGCTACGTTGAAAATACGCTCCTCCAGTGTGGCTCGGTTCGCCACAGGATCATGCCAATACAGATCGGGTTGGAGGAGGGTGATACGCATAGAGGGAGGAGGGAAAAGGAGAAGGGAAAAGGGATAGTAACTGTAACGTTCTTTCTGCCTTCTCCCTGTTCCCTTCTCCTTATTTTGGAAATTTCATTTTGTATTCCGCATCAGTTTTGCCTTTCGAGATATCGGCTAGTTTTTTCTTGATGAGCTGACGACGGAGGCTGGGCAGGTAATCCGTGAATAGTTTCCCGTCGAGGTGGTCATATTCGTGCTGAATAATACGGGCGGCCATGCCTTCGTACTCTTCTTCATGTTCGTTCCAGTCGGTGTCGTAATAATGAATAACAACGATTTCAGGCCGAAATACTTCTCCTCGAATGCCTGGAATGCTGAGGCAGCCTTCTTCAAATCCCCAATCGTCACCGGCTTCTTCGATGATTTCAGGGTTAATGAATACTTTTTTGAAGCCAATCAGGCTTTTATCAATCTCTTCTTCCGGCTCATCTTCGTTAAGAGGTTCGCCATCAACCACAAACATTCGAATGCTTTGCCCAATCTGGGGCGCTGCTAAACCGACGCCCGAGGCTGCATACATGGTTTCGAACATATTCTGGCTCAACGTTTTGACGTCAATGCTTCCGGGCTCAATCTCTTTGGCGCGCTTTCGGAGAACCGGGTCGCCATAAGCAATAATAGGGAGAATCATAATTTTAATTATGAATTATGAATGATAAATCATGAATTATCTTTAGCCTGCATTCATCATTTATTATTCATCATTCTTTTCTGCTTTCCATATACGATTGAAGAATAATAGCTGCACTGACTTTGTCAATGTTGCCTTTCTCGCGTCGATCTTTTTTTGTGCTACCACCTGCTATCATAGCCTGAAGTGCCATAACGGACGTAAAGCGCTCGTCATGCCAATAAACCGGGATATCAGGCAGTGCGTTCTGTAAATGTGTTACAAATTTTCGGACACGGGGCGTATTATCCGTATCGGCACCGTCCAGCCCTTTCGGAAGCCCAACGATAAATGCGTCGACAGTCTCCCGGGCGGTATAAGCTTTCAAAAATTTCAGGACTTCATGCGAGGGTACCGTTTCCAGCGCCGACGCAATTAATTGCAACGGATCTGTGACGGCGATGCCAGTTCGTTTCGAGCCGTAGTCAATTGCTAATAGTCGTGCCATTTCGGTAACAAAGGTACGAAGGGCATTCGCGGGGTGCAAGAGGAGGAAGATTGCAGACGGGGAACTGTGCGTTGTTACGACCGATATACTTCTAAAGCGCTGTTCCACGCCAGTTTTCTACATCCTGCCATGTATCCAGATCAATGACCGCTAATGGGAAAGGGACTTCAGCGCAGTCGTCAACATGGTGTTGGATAAGTTTGCGAGCGCCGACATCGCCCGACAGCTTCAGGAACTCGGCTTTGTACCGAATGTCGAAGAGAGCCGGAACCCCAAGATGATTCGCTTCTCCGTATCGGCAGGCAACGATGCCTTTATGGGTCTGTTGTCGAGTATCAATCAACTGGTTTAGCAGGTCTGCTGTTACGTAAGGCTGATCGGTTAGTGCTACCAGAAAAGCCTCACACGTATCGTCGGTTATTGCATTCAGGCCAATCCGTAACGAAGAGGCCATCCCTTCATGCCAATCAGCGTTGGTAACCTTGAGGATGGGTGAATCAGCGAGCTGAGACTGGATTTGCTCTTCATTCGCCCCCAGTACGACAATCACTGGCCCGGTTTTCAGTGATAACGCTGCGTCAGTAATATGTCGAATTAAGGCCTTGCCTTTGTAGGTAAGCAGTTGCTTAGGCGTATTGCCCAGCCGGGTTGAACCACCGGCGGCTAAAATGATTGTTACAATACGCATTCGATTAACTGACTGTATTTATGTCAATTATGTTGGGTTGTTGCCGACCCGGTACAGAGGCATTGCCGGAGAGCCGTTCGTGGATAGGCCCCGTTTTGTTCTTCAGAAATCCAGCGGCTCCCTTCGTGAAAAACGCCTTTATCTCAGCCATAATGGATAGCGCAATCTCGTCGGGTGTTTCGGCGCCCAGATCAAGGCCAATGGGGGCATGAACCCGACTCAATGACGATTCGCTGAACGTAAAGCCAGTGTTTACAAATTCGTCCTGCATTTTGTCGAATCGCTTTCGGGGACCAAGCATACCAATATACGGTACGTCTGTTTTGAGAAGTTCCTGCAAAACGGCCCGGTCGTAGTTGTAGTTATGCGACATGAGTACGGCCGCCGTTCGGTTTGTAATGCTCAGCTGGTCGATAACAGCATCCCGGTTTGCATACAAAACACAGGTGGCTACGGGAAAGCGTTTGGGCGATAAATGAGCGATACAGTCATCCGTAACCGTTACCTGCCAGCCCAGTTCACGAGCCAGTTTCGCGACCGGAATGACGTCGTAACCAGCTCCAAAAATGACCAGCTCAATACCAGGGTCGATTCGTTCGATAAATACATCAACGACACCCGTTGGAAATTCATACGCTTTGGTCAGGGGCTTACCCGTTTCAAAAACGTCCTGCATATCAGCCTGCAACCACTGTGGAATTGATTCAGTACCAGAATCTGTCCGGACAAATCGGTTGCCGGGTGTCAGATCGGGGATCGCATCTCCTTTCAATACGGTTGCCAGTACCCGCACATCCCGTTTTTGCGTAAATTCTTTCAGCAGCGCGATTGGGTTTGCCGAATCATCTGGATTAACAGGCTCGATCAGTACGTCGATAATACCATTACAACCTAAACCCACCCCGAAACTATTGGCGCCATCGTCCATAGTATCGTACGTAACCACGATCGGATTACCGTCGAGCATGACCTGACGGGCTTTACGTAACGCATCCCCTTCCAGACAACCCCCACTGATAGCGCCTTCCCAACGGCCGTCGTCGGTGATGAGCATACGGGCACCCGGCCGACGGTACGACGAGCCTTCGACCCACACTACAGTGGCCAGAGCGGCTTTTCGTTGTGTGAAGTCAACATGCTCAAAAACCTCAACAATACGGGTTATCTCTTTCATCGCTTCTTTTCATGTCTCTGGTTTCAGGTTCAGAAATATACTCTGTAGGTGTATAAAAAGCTGAACCTGAAACCAATACCTTATGAAATTTTTTCCAAATCGAATGGTAAACGTCGGATACGTTTGCCAGTGGCAGCAAACACCGCGTTGGCTAAAGCTGGTGCCAGTGGCGGTAAACCGGGTTCACCCACACCTTTGATCGTTGGTCCGCCTTCGGCCAGGATATGGACTTCCACCGGGGGCATTTCGTTGATACGTAGCATCCGATTCGCGTCGAAATTGGTTTGTTTTGCCTGCCCCTTCTCGAACGTAATACTATCTTTTGTGGCCGCAGTCAACGCCATGGCAATGGCCCCTTCAACCTGTGCTTTTACTGTATCTGGATTGACAACTGTTCCCAGATCAATAACGCAGTAAACTTTATCTACTGTTACGCCCCCGGTTTTGTTTTTAGATACTTCGACAACCTGCCCGGCCAGACCCGCGAAAAACTCCCATTGCGCTACGCCCCGTCCTTTTCCGGCCGGAAGCGGTTTGTCCCAGCCTGATACTTCTTTTAGTTTGGTAAGCATGCGTTTAGCATCGCTGTCTTTCGTCAACATACCTAACCGGAACGCCAGTGGGTCTTGCCCGGCTTTATGGGCCATCTCGTCGAGAAAGCATTCGTGAGCAAACGCAACCGTCGAACTGGTTACTGAACGCCAGTAGGTGAGTGGAATATGAATGTCCGAATGAACGTAGCGTGTGCTCAGATTTGGAATTTCGTATTTCTGCTCACCCGTACCCTCCAGCATAGTGCCATCAGGCTTGGTTTTATCGTATTTCTCGCTCATCGTTGCGTCGATGGAAGGCGAAATGACTTTATGCTGAAAAGCAGTGGCTTTCCCATCGGCCGATAAAGCTCCCCGCATGGCAGAGAACGTCATCGGACGGAACGGACCTAACGTTGTGTCATCTTCCCGCGTCCAGATAACCTTGACCGGTTTACCAACAGCTTTCGACAGCAGGGCCGCTTCAGTTGCAAAATCCTGCGTTAGCCGTCTGCCAAAACCGCCCCCGTTGAAAAGAATGTGAACGTTGACGTTATCGGCCGGTACGTTCAGCACTTTAGCAACTTCATCTTTCACTAAATCACCCCCCTGCGAGGAAACCCAGATTTCTAGTTTGTTGCCGGGTTGGTAGTGAGCCAGCGCATTCATCGGCTCCATTGTTGAATGGCTCACCATTGGCGTTTCATAAAACGCGTCCAGCTTGTTCGTTGCTTCGCCAAAGGTTTTGTCAAAATCGCCCGCATTATGCCCTGCAACACCCTCCTGACTGGCCAGTTCCCGAAGACTTTTCTCGTAATCGGCCGAATTAAACGAATCATGGCCCTGATGATCCCAGGTTACTTTAAGTGCTTTCCGACCTTGTCGGGCAGCCCAGTAATTATCGGCAATGATCGCTATACCTTCATAGCGGTTTTTGCCCATAATACGCTCTACTTTGACGGCCTTTTGTACGCCTTTCACTTTAAGGGACTGCGAGGCATCGAAGCTTACCAATTTACTACCCAGAACCGGACAGCGCTCGACAGATGCAAAGACCATGCCCGGCACTTTAGCGTCAATACCAAACGTAGCCTGACCATTCACTTTCAACGGCACATCGGGCCGGGGCATGGGTTTGCCCAGCATTGTAAACTGCTTGGGGTCTTTAAGTTTAGGCTCTTTCGGAACCGGGAGTTTGGCGGCTGATTCGGCCAATTGCCCGTAGGTTAATTTTTTGCCGCTTGGTTTGTGTACAACCGTCGCATTCGCGGCAAAACATTCGTCAATGGGTACGTTCCACTGATCGCTGGCGGCTTTAACGAGCATTTCACGAGCTGAGGCACCTACTTTACGCATTTGCGTATAGCCGCCCCGGATAGACCCGCTTCCGCCCACCGCCTGCGACCACATATCGCCGTACTTCTTTTCGCCCCCGGTTTGCTGGATCACAACGTTATCCAGCGAGACTTCCAGTTCTTCAGCAATCATCGCCGGAACCGACTGATACGTTCCCTGACCGATCTCCGGCCGAGGGTTCATGAGTGTAATCCGCCCAGATTTCTCGATGAGTACGTAGGGCGTCAGTTCAACTGTTTCGGGCAAAGCCAGTTCAGGCTGACCACTCAGGTTAAAGATCGGACTGGCCAGCGCGTCGGTTGAGGATAATCCCAGCGCAAATGTCGCACCGGTAAAGCCAGCTAGTTTAAGGAAAGCCCGTCGGGACGTAGCGTTGTCAATTGAGGTAGGTTTTCGGCTCATCGTTTCCCGATTTTAGGGGTAGTTTTTGGCATTTTAGGCGCAGCAGCCATTTCAGTCGAAGCGGTATGGATGGCCTGACGAATGCGGTTATAAGTTCCGCAACGACAGATGTTGCCCTGCATGGCCGTGTCGATATCGGCGTCAGTAGGCTTAGGAGTTTGCTTTAGCAAAGCGACTGCCGACATGATCTGCCCCGACTGGCAATAACCGCATTGAGGTACCTGATGCTCAATCCAGGCTTTCTGAACGGGGTGATCTGCATTTTTAGAAATACCTTCTATGGTCGTGATTTTGTGACCCGCTGCGGCCGAAACCGGAAAGCTACAGGAACGAATGGCATTACCGTCGAGATGGACCGTACAGGCACCACACTGGGCAATACCGCAACCGAATTTTGTGCCGGTTAGGCCAATTACGTCGCGAATAGCCCACAGCAGTGGCATTTCCGGATCTACGTCCACCGTATGGGATTGATTATTAATGGTTAGCTTGACCACAGCCATGGCTGATAATTGTGGGTTTGAAAAGCGTTTGTATCAGGAAATATACGGCTTATACGCCAAACAACCGAACGTATTAAGTAAAGAAGACTCGACAACGTAGCGACACCAGCATCTGCTTATACTGGAAATTCATTGAGCTCTAGGGCAAGTCTGACAGTATCGTTAGCTACAAATCTGCTGAACGCGAACTTCCTCGATAGACACGTATTGGATCAAGAAGTTGTAAGACACAGGCAAAATAGAACGTAATGATAAGGAGTTTAGAATGATTGTGTCAAAATGACGGAAAGCTTTTTTAACTTTCCCCATGAATTTTGTTGAGCAGTTAACTACCTATTTTCAAACCGTAGCCGACGAGTGTATTCCTGGCGTATCGCTCGACTGCGTTATTTTCGGGTTTCATGATACCCGGTTAAAAGTATTGTTACTACGCTGGAAAGGCACAAATGAGTGGTGTTTGCCGGGGGGGTTTATTTATAAAACAGAATCCGTTAATGACGCAGCGGGTCGGGTACTTCGGGAACGGACAGGGCTGGACCAGTTATTTCTTCAGCAATTTTACCTGTTTGGCGATGCCGTACGTTATGACCGGGTAGACACTTGGGCACGGCAAAAAATGCCGCTGGCTTTTAATAGCGCGGATAAATGGCCGGAACGAACGATTTCAGTGGGCTACTATGCCCTGGTCGATTATACCAAAGTGACGCCTACTGCCGACTTCATGTCGGACGAATCCTGTTGGTGGGACGTCAATGACTTGCCCTCCCTGCTTTATGATCACCAGCAGATTATCGACGTAGCGCTGAAAACGTTGCGGCTTCAACTGAACTGGCAGCCAATCGGCATGAATTTGTTGCCGGAAAAATTTACTATCCCCGAGTTACAGCGGCTTTATGAAGTGGTGCTTGACCGACCGTTGGATGCCCGCAATTTTCATAAAAAAATTACGAGCCTGAGCATTTTGACGCGACTGGACGAACGGCGAACGGGCATGGCGCATAAGTCGCCGTATCTGTACCAGTTTGACGAAATGAATTACAAAAAAGCGCTCGTAAGCGGCAATTTGATCTTCGTGTAACGGATTCGTTTGTGGCTCTTTTCCCGGCGCTTTGAATGGCTTGTTTATAAAAGAAGCTAACATAAACGCGTCGGGGGCAGTTGTTTCCTTGAAGATAATGCACAACGTATGGAAACAAACGCATCAGGAGATCATACAATTGGTCTTGGCGTGATCGGTATGGGCGGCTTTGGCCTGTTTGCCGTTCAGCAATTTTTACAAATACCCAATACCAGACTCGTTGCCATCGCTGGCTCGAAGCGGGAAGAGGCTATCACGACAGCTAAACGGTTTGGCGCCGAGCAGCTTGGTAGTCTGGAAGAACTGGTCAATCATCCGGATGTTGATCTGGTTTATATTGCCACTCCTCCATTTTTACATTATCAGCAGGCTATGCTGGCCCTGAACGCCGGAAAGCACGTAATCTGCGAGAAACCGCTGGCTACCGACCCCGAACAAGGGCGAGAAATGATTGAGACAGCGCGTCAAAAAGGATTGCTGATGGTAACAAACCTGATGCAGCGGTACAATCCCATGTTCGCCCGGATTAAACACCTGATTGATAAAAAACTGCTTGGTGAATTTCTGCATGGTTATTTTGAAAACTACGCCGGTGATGAGGGGCTAAGTCCGGAACACTGGTTTTGGGACCGTAATAAAAGCGGAGGTATTTTCATTGAACATGGCGTACACTTCTTCGATATGTTCGCGGGCTGGCTTGGCGACGGGACGGTAAAAGCTGCCCAGGTAGTTAAGCGGCCGGATAGCAATGACATAGAAGATCAGGTGCAGGCAACAGTTGAATATGGCAACGACGAAACGGGCCGGAAACTGGTCAATTTTTACCACGGCTTCACGCAGACTGGTCGGATGGACCGGCAGGAAATGCGGCTGCTATTTGAACGGGGCGATATTACATTATACGAATGGGTACCAACGCGAATGGTGATGCGTTGCGTAGTTGACGAGGAAACTACGCGTGCGTTATTAGATCTGTTTCCGGCCGCGCAATTAAATGTAACGGCTAACATAGGCGGTAAAGACCGTACGTTACGTGGTCGGCATAAAGAGTTTGATGCTTATCAACAGATCGAGCTGCGCTTTGGCTTTGGCGATGAGAAACAGCATATCTACAGCGAAATTCTCCGACTTATGTTCAGAGACCAGATCAGCGCCATTCATTATCCCGGTACGCACCGCATAATTCGGGAGGAGAATGGGCTGGAGTCCTTGCAGACGGCCGTCATAGCAAACGAGCTGGCGCACAAGTAGCTGTCGAAGCGATTATTGAGTCCAGTTAATAAAAAATTTTAAAAATATTGCCGTTCAAGGCCAAACTATGCCCGAAATCGGTGTAAACTCCTTGATTTTTTGCGACATTTGCGGTCTGTAACTTATCTTCTCCTCTGCACAGCGCATGATCACGGAGTCTTCCATTCTCGACAATCCAGACGGGCAGTTACCAGGCGAATTCGCGCCGGGGTCGTCAGTCACAGGTGGCCCCATCCAGTCGGCCATTACGTACGAAAAAATTCCTACGCACATTTACGCCGATGCTAAAGCGGCATCGCGGGCAGTAGCCCATGAAATTGCTGATCTGATTCGTCAGAAACAAAGCGAAGGAAAGCCCTGCATTTTGGGCCTAGCCACAGGGTCATCGCCCAAAACGGTTTATGCGGAGCTGATTCGTATGCACCGCGAAGAGGGATTAAGCTTTAAAAATGTTGTTACGTTCAATCTGGACGAATACTACCCCATGGAGCCTGATTCGCTGCAAAGCTATTGGCGATTCATGCGGGAGCAACTGTTCGATCATGTCGATATTCCAGCGGGGAATTATCATGTGCCAGACGGAACAATTCGTACCGATAAAGTAGCCGAGTTTGCCAAACAATACGAAGCCGAGATTGAAGCAGCTGGCGGGCTGGATTTTCAGTTGCTGGGTATTGGTGGTAACGGCCATATTGGTTTCAACGAACCGGGTTCGCTCATCAATTCGCATACCCGCCTGATGATGCTCGATAACTCAACGCGGGCGGCTGCCTCGGTCGATTTCGGCGGATTGCCCAAAACACCCCGTAAAGCCATCACGATGGGTGTTGCGAGTATTCTAAGCGCCCGGCGCGTTGTTCTGCTGGCCTGGGGTGAACGTAAAGCGCCTGTTATCCGGGGTGCCGTTGAGGGCATCGTTACCGAATTGAACCCGGCCTCGTATCTGCAAACGCACCCGAACGCTCTGTTTGTGATTGATGAAGCTGCCGCTTCGGAGTTAACCCGCATGAAAACGCCCTGGCTGGTGGATTCAGTTGTCTGGGATAACAAAATGAAGAAAAAGGCCGTCACGTATCTGTCGCTGACGCTCGGCAAGCCGGTTCTGAAACTCACGGACCGCGATTACAACGACAACGGTATGAGCGATTTGCTGGCGCAGTACGGGCAGGCTTATGATATCAATATTGATGTTTTCAATCAACTTCAACATACAATTACAGGCTGGCCGGGTGGCAAACCCAATGCCGACGACACGAACCGTCCTGAGCGTGCGCTACCAGCACATAAACGTTGCCTGATTTTCAGTCCACATCCCGACGACGATATTATCTCGATGGGGGGACCTTCCAGCGTCTGCGCGATCAGGGGCATGAAGTGCATATCGGTTATCAGACATCGGGTAATATTGCCGTTGCCGATGACGAAGCCTTACGGTTCGCGGATTACGTCGTTGATTTCAACACAAAGTTCGGTATCAAAAGTCCGGAAGCTACGCGAATTTTCCAGGATGCTGCAGCGTCTTTGCGCGAGAAGAAAGACAGCGAAATGGACACCACAGAAGTTCGGTATGTGAAAGGCTTGATTCGAATGGGTGAAGCCAAAGCGACCTGCCGGTTCGTGGGTATTCCTGTTGAAAACGCGCATTTTATGAATATGCCGTTCTACGAAACGGGCACGGTGGCTAAAAAACCGCTTAGCGAGGAGGATATCAAAATCACGATGGCGCTGATCGAAGAGGTGAAGCCCCATCAGATTTATGCCGCTGGCGACCTTGCCGATCCCCATGGCACTCACAAAGTTTGTCTGGATGCCGTAATGGAAGCTGTCCGTCGGCTGAAGCATAAAAACTTCATGAAAGACTGTTGGGTGTGGCTTTACCGTGGTGCCTGGGCCGAGTGGGATGTCAGCGAAATTGAAATGGCCGTACCGATGTCACCCGATCAGGTTATGAAAAAACGACTGGGAATTTTCAAACACCAGTCGCAGAAGGATGGCGTTGTGTATCAGGGCACCGACTCGCGTGAATTCTGGCAACGTGCCGAAGAACGTAACAGCGGTACCGCCGGTATTTACAACCGACTTGGTTTAGCCGAATACGAAGCCATGGAAGCCTTTGTCCGCTGGCGGTTTTAGTCAGCCCTGAGGTTACACCAGCGTTGCTTATATATATAGCCCGGATCGTTCTCCTGAGAACGATCCGGGCTATTTTGTTTTATTTTCTGTATTCATATGTAAATATTATTGGTACAGAGTAAATAATTTTTATTCTATTGTGTAGGTTTGAGATTGCTATTGGCAGCATAAGTATTCTTTTGGTTGAATACGGCTTCCTAAACGGCTATCATCATTTACAACAGGTAGGTTATATCGTCAATGGGAAAGTGGTTACGATACATAGTTTCGTATATAGGATTAGTTATACCTGTTGTATTATCAGCGCAGGACCCTGTCCACCCTACGCCTACTTTATGCATTACACCGGGCTTGACCGCAATTCAACGCCAACTCGTTGATCAGCAGGCCGAACGGGCATACTCGTTGAAAAAAGCCACTAATGCGGCCTTCTCAAGCATAACCTACGTACCTATCCGGCCCCATATTCTGCGCAGAAGCGATGGTACGGGAGGCATGTCGCTGGCGAGTATAAATCAGGCAATTGCCATTACAAACAGCTATTACCTGTTGAACGGTTACGGAATTCAGTTCTATTTCTGTGGTACGTCTCCCGACTACGTAGACAACGATGCCCAATACAACAGCACAAACGACGAAAATGCCATAACGCTCGGGCACGACGTATTGAACGCATTGAATCAATATTATGTCAATTCGTTTGCATCGGGCGCGGGCGGCTACGCCTATTATCCCTCAAATAGTGTTGTTTCAACCCGTTCGTTTATCTTGAATGAGTCCTGGAACGAAGCGGATATGGGTAATCGCCTAATTCCGCACGAGTTAGGACATAATTTTAACCTGGTTCATACATTCGGTGAACTGCCGGGAAATGGTACGCTCGGTTCGGGAACAACAAACGAACTGGTAACTCGGGGAGCTGGAGCCAATTGTACAACGGCAGGGGATTACATCTGCGATACGCCTGCTGATCCCTATAATAAACCAGGCGCTACTCTGATAAGTGTAAATGGTTGTGTGCAATATGACCCAAATAGCACCGCCCGCGATGCCAATGGAGAGGCTTATTCGCCTTCCCTTTCAAACATAATGTCCTATTACTTTCCCTGTACTCATAATTTTACGCCGGGTCAATATGACCGTATGCAGGCAGCGCTGGCTCTACGTCAATCCCATACGGCTTATACGCTGGATTGTGCCCCAACCGTAGTAGTCGCACCGGGAAATATAGCGGCTTCAGTAGATAATAACTCGGTTATTCTGACATGGCAGGACAATGCCAACAATGAAATGGGATACTTCATCGAACGTTCGTTGTCGGCTACGACTGGCTTTGTGCCGATTGGTGGCGTCGGGCCAAACTCAACCGCATTTACGGATGCGAAAGCCAATCCGTTTACAACGTACTATTATCGTGTAAGACCCTCGAACTCAACAACAACGGGCATCAGTCAGGTAGCTAGCATTAAAACCCCCGCCTGTCATCCAACGTATGCTTCGCTGTGTACCTACAATGATGGACTATCAAGTGTGGCTGTAAACAACGTAGTACTAAGTCAGAATACGGGTTGTTCATCCGGCGCGTACAGTAGCTTTACGGCCACCTCAACTACGGTTGTCGCGGGTATGACGTATCCTGTTTCCGGTACGTTGCTGAGTCAGTCGTATCAGGAGGGTGTAACGATTTGGGCAGATCTGGATCGCGATGGTCTGTTCAATGCCAGCCGGGGCGAACAACTTTTTCAAACGCCTGCTACCGTAACCGGACAGTTTTCAGGGAGCATTACTATCCCTGCCAGTTTATCCGTTGGTACATTAGCCATTCGAATTACAGTAGCTTTCGCTGCTATTCCCAACGACCCCTGTGGCTCCTATAATTACGGTGAGACGGAAGATTACGTACTTAATGTAGTTCTTCCAACGGCTGACCTGAGTATGTCGATGCGAGCGAGTAATCTCGTACTGGCCGTTAATCAGGTGACCAGTTATTCACTTACCGTTCGCAACGATGGGCCAAACGATGCAACGGGTATTCAATGGCAAAACCGCCTGCCTGAGGGATTACTCTTTGTGAGTGGTGGGCCCAACGTAACGGCATCGACTACGGCTGTTAGTGGCACGGGCGACCTTTCGCTGGCACCAGGCCAATCCACTACGTTTACTTACCAGCTTCGGGCAACCTTGCCCGGTACGTATGTTAATGCCGCTCAGATTATAGCAAGTGGTGTTTATGACCCCGATTCTCAGCCTAATTCCGGCACGGGCGATGGGCAGGACGATCAGGCATCGGTTGGGGTACGTACTATTTCCGGAAGCGTGAATGTTTACACCTCACCAAATCCTGATCAACTACCATTGCCAGCGGTTATTTCCAACCAACCTGCGCCTGATCCAGCCAAAGCAGATTTGTCGCTGGCAATGGCTGTAAATCAGCGGACGCCCAGGTTAGGAAAACTGGTTACGTTTACCATCAGCGTCAGTAATGCCGGCGGGTTACCCTCACAAAATGTGGTTATTCGTGATACGTTGCGGGGAATGACGTTCACAGCGTCGCCGAGTGGGATGAGCGTAGTTGGCAGTGGGGACGGTTACTCAATACTTGAGGGAACAATTGCTTCGCTGGCAAGCAATAGTGTAACTCAACTGATTTTTACGGCGCAGACGACCACTTTGAATTATATAACGAATGCCGCCCAAATCTGGTCAGCAGCCACACCTGACCCTGACTCAAGCCCAGGCAGTGTAACTCCGACTGCCAACAACCTGAATGGAGAAGATGATGTCGTTCAGATTGATTTGCGGGTTCTACCCTGAAGAATTACTGAGTTAACATGAATTATGGCTCCTACGCCCGAATCTGGAGATTCGGCATTACAGGAACACAGAATCTCCAGATTCGGGCGTACAACTGACATAAGAATCAGAACAGTAGGTTGATTGTCAACAATTTATCTACTAAATTATCCATAATTCACGTTGAGTTAACAGCGAGGGATTTTACAAAGTGACGTTGAACGGCCATGTTTTGCGGACGGCAGCCGATGCTAGAAACGTACCAACACCCAAGCCGATTACGATAACTCCCGACAGCATAAACGTAATTCCGGTAGAAAAGAAAATGAATAGCCAGATGCCAATAGCCAGTATGACGGGTAAGGGGTAAAAGGGCATTCGGAATGGAAAATCAGTGGCTGCCCGTCGTCGGTGAAGTAGCAACAGACCAATGGCTTGCCCTACAAACTGTATCACAATACGCATAGCTAGTATGGCTGTAATTACATCTCCCAGTCGGAATAGCAGACTAAAAATAAACCCTAGTCCGCCCAAGAAGAGCAGCGATACGTAAGGGAATTGGCGAGTAGGATGCAGTTTAGCAAAAACACGAAAAAACTGGCCATCGACGGCGGCCGCATAGGGTACTCGTGAATAGCCCAGCAACACGGCGAAAAGAGAAGAAAAGGCTACCAGCAGCACCAATACTGTAGCCAGCCGGGCAGCCTGTGAGCCGTACAGCGTTTCGACAAACGTACTGACTATGAATTCACTATGCTGAGCCGTTTGCCAGGGTACTACACTCACGACACTGATGTTCATCAGCAGATACAGTCCAGCAATTCCCAAAATCGAGATAAACATGCTGGCTGGAATATTGCGGGTAGGCTGCTTTATTTCGCCACCCAGATGGCACACATTGTAGTAGCCCAGGTAGCAGTAAATCGTTTTAACGGAAGCCTGCCCCAATCCGGCTGCGATGAGCCCACCCCCTGCCGAATTAACGGAGTCTAACGTATCGGAAAGAGGTATACGGGCATTGCTAAGTCCCCCGATGATAATCCAGCCGAGCGTAAGCAACACAGCTCCCCACATCATCAGCCCGATTTTTCCTACCGAATCAATTTTACGATAGAGCAAGGCGATAATAATCAAAACAACTCCGCCCGAAACGGCTTTACGCTGCCATTCTTCCAGCGGCATTAAATAAGAAGCGTATTGAGCGAAGCCAATAGCACCTGAGGCCATAACTAAAGGCGCCTGAATAAGCGTTTGCCAGACGTACAGAAAAGAAAACAGCCGGCCCCATCGCTGTTCGCCGTAGGAAATTTTCAGAAAATTATAGCTGCCGCCGGCCTGTGGAAAAGCCGCGCCCAATTCCGCCCAGACAAACGCATCGACCATCGACACGACAGCCCCCAGTACCCAGGCCCACAGAAACTGCGATCCACCGAGTGTTTTTATAACCAAAGGCAGCACAACAAACGGGCCAATACCGACCATATCGATCATGTTCAGGGCAGTACCTTGCAGCAGTGTTAACTGTCGGGGAAGCGCAGCGGGTGACGTATCTGAAAGTTGGTCGGAAGGAGGAGGTGTACTCAATGGCGTACAGAATAACAGAACTGTGTAACGCTGAACCTAATTATTTCTCAAAGGTCAGAAACGCCCTAAAAGTTCGACATCAGTAGAACATTCATAAAACAAAAACCTCGGCTACCATTACGGTACCGAGGTTTTTGGTATGAAATAGGCAAATGATTAGTTCATCAGCTGATCAAATGTCAGGCTAACGTAATACATCGAACCTACACTTGGGTTGCCCCAGGCTTGGGTATAGAGCTTGCCTGTCAGGTTTGTGCCGCCGATTTTCAGGATCGACTTAATACCGGAAAGTTTCTTGCTAACCTGCGCATCGAGCGTAGCATAAGCCGGTATAACCGTTGCCTGTCGGCCTGTCGCTTCTGGATTGGCAAAACTTTGTTCCCATAAAAAAGACTCCTGAGCGCGGTACACTACGTTGAACCCAAAACCGCTGCCGCCAACGTTTCGATTGCCAAACGATACGTTGTACCGATACTTAGGCGTGTTAAAGAACGTAACAAACCCTGCCGGAATCTTGTCTTTATCAATCAGGTAGTTTGACGATACGTTGGCCCCGATTGTGTAGTTAGCCGGTAATAGATAATCGAATCCGATAGCCCATCCTGCGTTTTTCAGTCGGGTAGGGGAGTTGACCGGATAGGCATACACTGTACGGGTTGACGCGCTGACCAGTTGCAGGGTTGAAACGGGATTCGCCAACGATACCGGATTCTGGCCCTGAACAGCGATTTGCGTGCCGAGGAAATTCAGGAATTGATTGTAGTAATAATAAGCGTCGATAAATAACTTATTGCCAATCAGGCCTTTGTAACCAACCTCGTATGTCTCAACACGCTCGGGATCGTAGCCTGAATTGCCAGCGGGTTGAAGCAGTGCTGCCGCCTGTGGCAACGCCGTTCCCGACTGTAAGGCCGCGCCAAACGCCTGAACGGACTGAAGTGTATAAACAGGACTACCGCTAAAATTATACCGCTGCTTGAATAAGGGCAATCCGCCTATCAGGCGATACGATGGCGTATTCAGATCAATATACTGATCCTGCGTAGTCGGAATGCGGAATCCCTGCTGGAACGACGCCCGGATGTTGTGCACCTTGTTCAGCGTCAACACTGCCGAAAAGCGGGGGCTAAACTGCGCCTTGAAGTTCTGGTTTTTGTCATAACGTACTGATGCTGTCAATTTTAGTACGTCGACCAGCGTTTTAGATGCCTGAGCATACGCACCATATTCATCGATGTTAAACTCCTTGCCATTCTCGTCGCGGGCGAAAAGAGTACCTTCTGAATTTAGCGCGTACCGCCGGACGTTGCCGCCAACAATCAGTTCCACTGTTTTCGGATCGATCAGCTTGCTGAAGTTGTACATAAACTCGCCATGATAGAGGTTCGTTTTGTCCAGGAATCGGGCACCAACGCCCTGAGCATTGCCGGGAATCGGTCTGCCCCCAACGTCATTCAAGGCTTTTTCAAACTCAGGGGTCCCCGGAAGGAAACGCCCCTGATCAGCTGTAGCTCGTGCTTCGTTCAACCAGTTTGACTGTTGACTATTGGCGAATGTTTGTGCTGCACTTAGAGCTGCGGAAGGTGTCTGTCCGCTGGCAAGAGCCTGTAAATAAGCACCACCGTATCTTAAGAGCGCTGTTTGTGCATATGTACCAAAATACGTTGGGAACCATTTGGCTGCGCTACCGCTCCAGGCTTCGTTGATACCCTGCCCCAGAATACCCACGGCATAAGCATCGCCCGAACGTTCCTGTGTCGTATAAGCCCGAACAAAGAAGTTCGTTCCACGTAGTTCGAGTTTGTACTGCCCGAGTTTAAACCCTTTGATATAGTAGCGGTCGGCCCCTGTGTAGACCGTTGTGCCCGTACCCCAGTTTGCCTGTAAAATAGCTTCCAGGTTATCGTTCAGGCGATAATGTAAGGCCCCGTTTAACTTCAGATTGCTGGCGTTGTAATTCACTAAATCGCTTTCCTGATAGCCTGTTCTGGAGATATTCAGATTGGGTATGATATTATTGAATATCTGCTGCGGACTAAGCCCCGTAACCTGCGGCAACGTTTTATTACCCGCCTGTGGAATTGGCGTCGTAGCAATCAGACCCAGCAGAGCGGACGTGCCGTTCGTTCCATCGCCCGGCTGTCCATTTCCATACAGGTTCGAATAAAGGTTGGCGCTGGCATCCCCGTAGATATTGACACCGTCATATCCCTGGTTGTTCGCCCGGTTGCCTGTTTCCAGATTAAATCCGTTTGAGAAGCCCTGGTCGCGGTAATCGGTTGCCTGCCAGTCTTTGGCTGTCAGATACGAAACACCAACTTTAAACGCAAAGCGGTTGTTGAACGCTTTGGCATATCGAAACGCGGCATCGTAGAAAGGCGTTGTTTGTGTTGTTCGGTTGCTGGCACTCATAACGCCCCCTTTTACGTAAGCGCTAAGTCCCTGGTACTGAAACGGACTTTTTGAGGTCATCAGAAGCAAGCCATTGACTGCATTGGGACCGTAAAGCGCCGAAGCTGCACCGGGCAAAAGCTCAACACTCTCCAGATCCAGTTCCGAAACCCCCGCAATGTTTCCTACCGAGAAATTCAGTCCGGGAGCCTGGTTGTCCATCCCGTCAAGCAGTTGAACAACACGCGTATTGCCATTTTGTCCAAATCCGCGCACATTCACCGATTTGAAGGTTAGGCTTTGTGTGCTCATATCAACGCCTTTAATATTCTGTAGGGCGTCGTAGAACGTAGCTGCTGGCGTCGATTGAAAAGAGCGGATGTCTAATCGCTCGACCGATACGGGTGATTTCAGTACACTTTCTTCTACGCGTGAAGCGGCTACTACAACTTCCTGTCCGAGAATTGCCTGTTCCTTCAAGCTAACGTTCAGATCGGTCCGGTCGCCATTTATCACAAATTCCTGCGTTTGGAAACCGACACTGGAAACCGCAACGGTAAAAGGTGTCGGTGTGCTTGTTGTTAAAGAAAAATTGCCTTTCTGATCAGTAATCGTACCAATAACTTTTCCTTTCACAACGATGCTGATACCCGTAAGCTCGTCTTTGGTTGCCTCGCTGATTACTTTTCCAGCCACACGTGTCTGCGCCACAGCCGTAAAACCTAATAAGTAGAATGAGGCCACCAAAAACATGAAATATGTAGTTAGTTTTTTCATAAAAAGTAGAAAAATGTGAACAGGAATATTCCTAAATTACTTTGACGATAAACATACGGAGAAGTCTGCTTTTTGTACAAGTTTTTCTTGTCATTGTAAAGTCATTTTAATTTCCGTAATCAATAAGCCCAAGATATTTTGATTGAGCAATTAGTAAATTATTAGTCGTATAGACTTCTGTATCAGACAACTTTCTCCATCGAAAAATATAGTACTATGAAAAACGACTCAAATCAGGATCGCCGGGAATTTTTAAAAAATTCTGGCCTTCTCACAGGTGGAGCTATCCTGAGCAGTTTGCCGTTTGCGGCTAAGGCTGCCAGCCTACCGGGCGGAGGCTACCATTTTTCTGTGAATGACACCATTAAAGTTGCCCTGATTGGCTGTGGTGGACGGGGTACGGGGGCGGCTCAACAGGCGCTCAGTACGAAACAGAACGTCAAGATAGTAGCCATGGCTGATGCTTTCCGCGACCGCCTTGACCAGTCCTATAAAGCGTTGACCGAGCGTGGCCTGAAAGCTGCGGATGGTTCGCCAAAAGTTGATGTACCCGAAGATCATAAGTTTGTGGGCTTCGATGCGTACAAACAGGCAATCGCGCTAGCCGACGTAGTGATTCTGGCTACTCCTCCGGGTTTCCGGCCGAGCCATTTTGAAGAAGCCGTTCGCCAGAGTAAGCAGGTTTTCATGGAGAAACCCGTAGCTACCGATGCGCCGGGCGTTCGTCGGGTGCTGGCCGCTGCAGAAGAAGCCAAGAAAAAGAAATTGAACGTAGTGGTAGGCTTACAGCGTCGTTATCAGCCTAGCTACCGCGACATGATCAAGCGGATTCATGATGGTGCGCTGGGGGATATCGTAGGTGGACAGGTGTACTGGATTAGCGGGGGAGTCTGGCAAAAACCTCGTCAGCCGAATCAAACCGAAATGGATTACCAGATGCGTAACTGGTACTACTTCAACTGGCTCTGTGGCGATCATATCAATGAACAACATGTTCACAATATCGACGTAGCGAACTGGGTGAAAAATAGCTACCCGGTTTCCTGCCAGGGTACAGGCGGCCGGCAGGTACGTACGGGAAAAGATTACGGTGAAATTTTCGATCACCACATCGTCGATTTTGTCTACGCTGACGGAACAACAATTAACAGCCAGTGTCGCCATTACGAAGGGACGTATAGCCGCGTAGATGAAATGTTCGTCGGGACAAAAGGCAAAGTAGAAGGGATGGAAAAGCGGAGCAGTGCCTTAATGGGCTACAATGGCCAGCCTATCTATACGCACGATGCAAAAGCAGATGGCAACCCGTACCAGATTGAACACGATGAATTATTCGATGCCATTGCCAAAGGACAATATAAATTTTGGGATGCCGAACGCGTAGCGAAAAGTACGATGACGGCCATTATGGGTCGTATGGCTACATATTCGGGCAAAGTTGTGAAGTGGGATGAAGCCCTCAATTCACAGATCGACCTATTCCCAACGACACTGGCCTGGGATGCCATGCCGAAGAGCCTGCCCGACAAAGACGGTCTCTACCCGATTGCGGTGCCGGGAAAAACCATAACGGTTTAAGCATAACCAGGTAGTTTCTAGGATGAAAACGGGGACGACTGCCATTTGCGCAGTCGTCCCCGTTTGTTTTCCAGAATGAGAAGTTTGATGCCCGGAAAACGACTGATTAAGTGGCGACTCTGGCGGCTACCCGCTACGCTAAAAACTTTGGTCAGAGCATCGGCGCGGTAGCCATCGGGGGCCAGAACAGTTGCCTGTACAAAATGCCGCATCCCTAAACCAGACCGTGGATTCATGATATGCGAATAGCGGAGTCCATGATATTCCAGAAAACGATACGTATCACCGGAGGTTGTAATGGCTGCGTTCCTGATCAGAATGGTTGATGTGTCTGCATCAGCTGACTGGCCTGTATCGATACGTACTCGCCAGCCAGACGAGCCAGGTGGGGCATCTCCGACGAGTATATCGCCACCAATGTCGATAAGGGCTGAGGCAATACCGAATCGGTTCAATACGCGTAATGCCTCATCGACGGCAAATCCCTGGCCTATGCCGCCAACATCCAGCCGCATGCCTGCCTTTCGTAAACGTACTGAACGAGTTGTACTATCCAGCTCCATCAATCGATAGCCTACCGCGCGCCTTGCCTGTCGGCGTTCTTTCGCTGAGGGGAACTCTTTCCGGCGAACCGCTCGTCGCCAGAGAAGAGAAAGGGAGCCAACCGTAGGGTCAAAGCGTCCATTCGAAAGTCGGGCGATGGTCTGCGCCTTTTGCAGTACGTCAAATAAGTCAGCGGAGACGACGACCCATTTGCCAGAACCCGCCGTTGCCGATAGCCGATTGATTTCTGAACCATCCAGATAATCGCTCATAATCTGATTCAGTGAATCCATTCGAGCCGAAACAGCTGTGTTAGCACGCTGGGCAATGAGACTGTCCGACGCATAAAAGATTACGTTAAACTGCGTCCCCATCAGGCCCCGGTGAAAAGCATAGCGATTTTGCGCCTGAGCCATCAGGGTGGCAAATAAGCCCACGAAGCTGTAAAAAAGCCGTTTGTGACTACACAAACGGCGGTAGAAATAGCGTAGGATCAAGGTAAGCCTAAAATTGTATGAGTACAGATTTGAACAGTTCGCTACGTAGCTAAATAACCACAGCGGCTTTCTTTTCAACCTGCGATACCTTATTCCGCAGATACATATCAGCTAATACCAGCGCGGCCATCGCTTCGACAATCGGTACAGCGCGGGGCACTACGCAGGGGTCATGGCGCCCTTTACCGGAAACCGTTACGGGCTGCCCGTGTATATCGACACTGTCCTGATCCTGCATGATCGTAGCAACCGGTTTGAAGGCGGTTCGGAAATAGATGTCCTCGCCATTGCTAATGCCTCCCTGAATACCGCCCGACAGATTTGTTTTTGTCCGAACCCGACCGTCTATATCCGTATAAAATTCGTCGTTATGCTGGGACCCATATAATTCGGCACCCGCAAAGCCACTACCGTACTCAAATCCTTTTACTGCGTTGATACTGAGCATCGCCTTCCCCAATTCGGCATGGAGTTTATCGAATACGGGTTCACCCCAGCCAGCAGGTACCGCCGTTATTACACAATCGACTACACCCCCAATTGAATCGCCCTTTTTACGGGTTTCATCGATGTACTGAAACATCTGCTCGGCGGTTTCCGGATCGGGGCAGCGAACGGCATTTTCTTCAGCAAGGGCCAAATTCAACTCCTGATAGGGCTTTTCTAGTCTGAGTTTACCAACCTGAGAGACATACGCCTGAATCTGAATACCCTGCTGGGCCAGCAGCAGTTTTGCTACAGCCCCGGCTGCTACGCGGGCGGCTGTTTCGCGGGCCGACGACCGACCGCCACCCCGGTAGTCACGGGAACCGTATTTGGTCTGGTATGTATAATCGGCGTGCGAAGGGCGAAATTGCTCCGCAATATGACCGTAATCTTTACTGCGTTGATCTGTATTTCGGATGATCAGCGCAATGGGTGTCCCCTGCGTCCGACCTTCGAATACGCCCGACAATACCTCAAATTCATCGGCTTCCCGTCGCTGGGTGGTTATTCTGGACTGACCTGGTTTGCGTCGATCCAGTTCATGCTGAATAAAATCCGTATCGAACGAAAGCCCGGCGGGGCACCCATCAATCACGACACCAATGGCTGGCCCATGCGATTCGCCGAAGGTAGAGATTTTAAATAGTGTTCCGTATGTACTGCTCATTCCGCAAATTTCGCGTTTTATACGTTACGTCGCGAAACAAAACGCAGCTTTAGATTTTATTAACGACTACAACGAGCATTCCCAGCAGCATAATCACAATCAATACGTTTGCCGTGGCCCTTACTAAGGTGGGTATACTGATTGGCTGGTGAGTGCTGTCCATCGTTTCAAGCCCGGCAAAAAGCGAATTTCCTGCGGCTTCCGTAGAAACTGTTTCTTTACTCACATTCGCCGAACCAGCCACTGCCGATACGTTGTCGGCTTTGGCTGCCCCGCCGACCTGTAACTGCAGCCGTGATCGGAGGGTGTCGTATCGAGCAGATTGTGGGTTGAAATAAATCCACTGGAAACGGTTTCTGAGGGGAAGTAAACCATTTTGATGAGGCACAATAAAATACGTAAATGACTTCCGGCCAACCACCTGATTCCCGATATGGCTGAGAATATGCCGTTCTTCGGGTGGAAATATGTCCATGTCAGCGCCTTCGTTGATTATGGACGGAACGGGCAGCGTAGCAATATTGCCTTCACCGGCAACAGTAAATATATAACGGCCGCTCTGACCGACGCCGATACGTTGCCGTTCCAGCCGCTCTTCTAACCGAAACAACCCGACCGGAACGCGCCCTCGCAGAGCATGTGTCGGTAATGATTTAACCAGAATTGTAAGTGGTTTGCTGGTAAATAATATCTTTTCAGCCTGAGCTGAGGGTGGACCGATTACAGGCCGTGAACGTGTTAGTTGAAGGGATACTGCAGGTAAACGTAGCGTTTGATTCGAAAGCGGGAAAAAGACCGATTGGTAAATACGATATTCCCGAAACTTTTTATTCCCGATTGTAACCTGAGTGGGTTTTAGTTCATTGATGTTCAGGCTCTCTTCCCAAGAATTTACCGGTCGAATCTTTTTCAGGATTTCCTGTAGTTGCTTATCAAGTGCTGTGAAATTGAGGACATACGGGTAATTGTCGGCAATAAAAAACGATAAGGTCAGGGCCAGGCTCTCGCCCGTATAAATGACAGACTTCGATGCTCGCAGGGATAGAAAAGCGGCCCCATTGGGTACTACGTTTAATGCGTTCAGCGCTGGGTTTGCAGAAGCTACACCCGGAGTAGAGGAGGAGACAAGGAGAGTTGCTCCTTCTGAATACACAATTTCTCCATCGATGGCTATACTAAAGGGCAGTAACCGGAAAGTGCCCGGTGCCTGAGCCTGATAACTTTGCGTAATTACTTGACTTATAACAGATTTTTCATTTACTTCGGTCTGTGTTGTGCTGGTAAGAATTCCTTTTTTCGTAAAGCCAGTAATATCCGGGAACGTAATGGATGGCCGCGTTTCACTGTTAGGAATAATGATAGAAATTGTGAAAGGCCGTTCAATCGGAAATTCAGTTTGACCTAGTTCAATAACCGACGAATTATCAACTACTTGTGCAAACGTAGCTAGTGCTGTATAGAAATATAGTACAAAGAATTTGCGGAATATTTCAAGAAACATTGTTATTTTTGAGCAACAAATTAGTAGAAGATCCGTTACGGTAATACAACGACCCTGCCAGCCTCTTTTGATATCCTATTGACTTCTTTAACCCAAAAAATGACGTACTATGCTCTCTATGCTCGAGTATATCAAGACCATACTTCAGAAGGTGAGTTTTGACAAAGGTCTGTTCGAAAAAGAATTGACTAAAGCCATAAAAATGCTCATCCCTAAAGAACTTAAACAACTTAAACGGTGGTGTTACGCTCAATTTGGTAAAATGTATCGTGTCGTATTAAATCGCTGCTTCACACGGGTGCCACGTATTCGGTTTACCTGACAACATAGCTTTCCTGTTTTAAATAGAGCCCCGGTTAATAACCGGGGATTTTTTATGCCTGGGCGACAACAGTCAAAAATTCAATCGTGGTACTCTTGGTGTCAGGTTTGAGAACCTGACACCAAGAGTACCACGAAGAACCGATAGCTATAACGTTACCTTCTGCTTCATTTCGGGTATCTCGATATGCTGAAAACCAGCTTCCTGCAAATGTTGCTGCCAAACTAGTTGCTTGTCGTATTCGCCATGAACGAGAAAGACGCGCTTTACCTGAGCCGGGTTCTGACAACTTAGAAAGGATAGCATTTCCCGATAATCGCCATGTGCCGAAAAAGAATCCATTACCTCGACCCTGGCTGCAACCGGATAGCGCTCCCCAAAAATAGTCACTTCTTTATCTCCCCGCTTCAAGGCTCCGCCAAGGCTACTTGGTGAAGCATAGCCAACCAGCAAAATGGTCGTATTGGGTTTGGTGATATTGTTTTTAATATGGTGTTTGATACGCCCCGCTTCAGCCATACCGGAAGCCGATATAATAATGCATGGCTCCGGGCTGTCGTTGATCGCTTTCGAATCATTCACCTCGGATATATAATGCAGATTCGGGAAGTTGAACGCGTCGCCATCTTTTTTTATGTAAGCCAGAATGGTAGGGTTGAAATCTTCCTCATGATCCCGCATTACGTTCGTTGCCAGTACGGCCATCGGGCTATCGATGTATACCGGAATGGTAGGCAGCTTTCCCTCGCTCGAAAGCTGGTCGAGGGCATAAATCAGCTCCTGCGTACGGTCGACGGCGAAGGCGGGTATCAATAATTTTCCGCGACCTTCTACGCAGGTTTGCTGAACAATACGTAGCAGGTGAGCTTTCATGTCGGGTTCTGTCTCATGCAGCCGGTCGCCGTATGTCGATTCACAAATTATGAAGTCGGCCTGAGGGAAAGGTGATGGAGAACGTAATATTTTATCGTCGGGTCGGCCAATGTCGCCACTGAAAAAAGATGTTTTTCGTCACCATTTTCCCGAATGGTCAGGCTAACGGCCGCACTACCCAAGAGATGCCCGGCATCGGTCAGCAGTCCGGTCGCTTCATCGCAGATCACAAACGGATGGTTATAGTCAACGGCCCGCATTTGCTCCAGTGCCTGCTGTACATCTTTTTCGTCATAAAGTGCTTCGAGTTCGGGCTGTCCTCGCCGGGTACGTCGTTCATTGACGCGCTCCAGATCCCGTTCCTGAATGCGGGCGCTGTCCATCAGCATAACATTACAGAGATCAATCGTAGACGACGTAGTATAAATCGGGCCTTTGAATCCCTGCCGGACCAGTCGGGGTATTAAGCCGGTGTGGTCGATATGCGCGTGCGAAAGTACCATGTAGTCGACTTCGGTCGGGTCAAACCCAAACTGCTGATTAAGCTCGTCGGTATTAATGCCCTGAAACAACCCGCAATCGAGCAGGATTTTGGTTCCTCTATCGGTAGTGAGTAAGTGTTTGCTACCCGTAACGGTACGGGCTGCTCCGAAAAATTGAATAGTCATTGTTTAAATTGCACCGGCAACCCGGTATGGTTTTGTTGATTAAGGGATTTTCATTTGTACACACTGCTGTTCTGACCCTATCCGACACAAAGAAGTCACAGAATCTATGGTGATGCTCAGATCAATATTGAGAAACATTTGGGGTATCGCCAAACGAATCTGGAAACTACGTCTGGTGAAAACCGTTGCCGTGGCTTTATTGATTTTTTTTACGCTGGATTTTTCGTTCCCCGTTCAAACAAACGTACCGTATTCGACCATCATAACCGCTCGGGATGGCTCTGTTTTACACGCGTTTTTGAGTCATGACGATAAATGGCGCATGTATGTGGAGTTATCCGAAATCACTCCCGCGCTTCGCGAAGCTATTCTGTTTAAAGAAGATAAATATTTCTGGTACCATCCTGGTTTTAATCCGGTTGCGATGATTCGGGCGGCCATTCGGAACGTACTGACGGGCAAACGAACATCCGGCGCATCAACCATTACCATGCAGACTGTTCGGTTGCTTGAACCCCGCGAGCGCACCTATGGGAGTAAGCTGATCGAGCTCTTTCGGGCGGTTCAACTGGAGGTGCATTTTTCAAAAGATGAAATTCTACAACTGTATCTGAACCTGATTCCCTACGGGAGTAACATTGAAGGGCTAAAATCGGCCTCACTGCTTTATTTTGGAAAGCCGCCTACGTTATTGAGCCTGGCCGAACTGACAACGCTAACCATCATACCCAATCGTCCGTCGAGTCTGCAACTAGGCGTACAGAACGCGCTGGTTGGGCGGGAACGTAACCGGTGGCTGAATCGCTTCCGGACCAGTCGGCTGTTTGATGAAAGCACTATTACCGATGCTCTGGATGAACCACTGGTTGCGTATCGGCGAACGGCTCCGCAATTGGCTCCACATCTGTCGCGTCGACTACGTACCGAAAACCCGGATCAGCCGATTATTCGCTCTATGCTCAATCCTGCTGTTCAGGCTACTACTGAGCGGCTGGTGCAGCATTATATCAATCGGGTTCGGGCTTACAACATCCACAATGCTGCTGTACTGGTTGTGGATAACCAATCGCACGAGGTTGTTGCTTACGTTGGCTCGGCTGATTTTGGCAATACGTTTGATGGCGGACAGGTAGATGGTGTTCGCGCCGTTCGGTCGCCGGGGAGTGCGTTAAAACCGTTGCTGTATGGTCTGGCTTTCGACGCTGGCCTTGTAACGCCCCGGTCAAAGATTAACGACGTACCGATCAACTTCAATGGTTATGAGCCAGATAACTATGACCGTCGGTTCAATGGCCCGGTAACGGCAGAATTTGCCCTGGCGAACTCGCTCAACATTCCGGCGGTAGCTTTATTGAAAGAAATTGGTACACCGACTTTTATAACAGCCTTGCGGAAAGCGGGGTTTTCATCTGTAAAAAAGCAGGCAAAAGAATTAGGATTATCCATGATTCTGGGCGGCTGCGGTGTTACGCTTGAAGAAATAACCCGATTGTATTCAGGCATTGCAAACGGCGGCCAACTGGAGCCGCTGCATTTTAGCGCACCAGCCGATTCCGGCAAAAGGGGGTACGTCCAGAGCGTGAATATTCTTTCGCCGGAAGCGGCTTACCTCGTCACGCATACGCTCACTCAAATCACTCGCCCCGACCTGCCCAATAATTTCGACAATAGCTATCACCTTCCTCGAATTGCCTGGAAAACAGGAACCTCGTATGGTCGGCGCGATGCCTGGAGTATTGGCTACAATCAGCGATATACCGTTGGCGTGTGGGTCGGAAATTTTTCGGGTATTGGTGTCGCTGAGCTGAGTGGCGCCAATACGGCTACGCCCTTACTTTTTCAGCTTTTCAACGTACTCGATTATAACTCCTCTACCGGATGGTTTCAAAGACCAAAGGGCGATACAAAACTTTCCATGCGGCTCATCTGTCCCGAAACGGGGGATATTCCGGGGGAATTCTGTACTAAACCCGTGACAGACTATTGTATTATGGGAGTATCGAAATACCGCCGGTGTCAGCATCGGAAGGGTGTTTTCACAAATGCGGCTGGAACAATCTCATACTGTGCGCATTGCCAGCCCGATAGCGGAGCCGTGCGTCGGTCCTTTCCAAACGTATCGCCCGAGTTAGCTGCATTTTATCAGAGTCGCCATATTCCGGTTGAGACCATACCTCCGCATAACCCCAATTGTGAACGCGTATTTGGCGATCAGGAAGCACCCACGATAACCAGCCTGAATGATGGCAGTGAGTACTACGTTAATCCAAAGCAGGCTACCGAGTTGCAGTTAGCCTGCCATGCAACCAACGACGTCAGGACTGTATTCTGGTTTTTGAATGACAAACTGTACAGACAGGCGAAGGCAACCGACGCGGTGTTTTTCAGACCGCGACCCGGTACGTTGAAAATTTCCTGTGCCGACGATAAAGGACGAAGCCGTGACATTCGGATTATTGTTCGCAACGAGTGAGAAGGCTACATTTTGATTTTCCATAAATAGTCCACATTTTTCCTTTGTAAAATCAATCCTTCAGGTTATGAACTATGTCTTCGCGTGCCTTGTAGCTTTCGTATTTTCAACAACCGGTTTCGCTCAGCAAACTACTGACCCTTCTCAGGACCCGACGGCTCTTGGCAACGCCTTCTTTAAATCATTACTGGATGAGGATGGTACTACGTTGGGAAAACTGGTTGCCAGTGATTTTAGCATGATCAGTTACGATGGAAATACTGTGAATGGCGATTTGCTAACGCAGGGTGTGGCAGGGGGCTATGTTGTAGTTGAAACGGCAACGGTTTCGAATACGCAAACGCGTCAGTATAACAATGATTCGGCGGTGATGACGGGCAACTGGAAAGCAAAAGGAAACGTTCAGGGACAAGGGTTTGACACGACCGTTACGTTTTCGGTGCTGTGCGCCAAGCAGTCGGGCTCCTGGAAAATTGTCAACGTACAGTTCACACCCTTGCGACAGTAACCGTTCAGTAAGTCGTTCATTAGAATTCCAGCCTTCTGCACAATCTTAGCAGGCTTTTCCCGTAACTAATCGGCTTCCCACCTTGAACCTTATGCGAACCCGCACAATTCTCCTTTTTTCGCTGCTTCCGCTCCTCCTTTTTCAGTGTTCCCGACTGTCGTTCAACGAGGTATCGGTCATTGGCCGTAATTTCGACGAGGAGGTACAACAGACGCAGAATCTGACGTTTACGTTTAACAAAAACGTTGGCCCGGCCAGCCAGCTGAACGAGTGGGATTCAACGCAATACGTTCGGTTTATTCCGGCAGTACATGGGAAATTTAGGTGGACGGCACCGAATGAACTGGTTTTCTCCCCCGCTCGTGCTTTCGATCCGGCTACGGACTACCGGGCTGAATTAACCGACGATCTGCTGAAGCGGTCGGATAATAAAGACTTGAAACTATCGGACGAGGCTATCCCGTTTCATACGCCTTATTTGCAGTTAACCAGTGTAGAAGACTGGTGGACCCGGTCGCGCGAAACGGGGCAACCTGTGGCCAAAAGCCGCCTAAATTTTAACTATCCAGTTTCGTCGGCGGAGGTTACGGGGAAGCTGACTATTTCGGCAGATGAAAAATCCCTCACGGCACAAGCGTCATCAAGTGACGCGCAGAACGTAGTGACACTGACGCTTCCGAACGCGCCTGCCCTTAAAAATGAGCAACCGCTGACAGTGAAAATCGGTGAAGGGTTGAAGGTCCCCAACACTGCCTATGTGAGCAAAGAGGTTATTGAAGAAACCAGTACGTTACCATCGCGCTATAAAATTGATGTCGCCGATGTACAAACAAGTTTTGAAAACAACCGGGGCGTAGTACGAATTATCACAACACAGGAATTGCAACCAGCCGAATTAAAAACGTACTATACCATTCAGCCCGCGGTTGAAACCACAGCTGAATTAACCGAAAATGGCTTTGTTGTTCGGGGGGATTTTAACGAGACAGATACGTATGTTATCACGCTAACCGATCAGATTCGGGGCGTACTGGGCACTAACCTGGAGGAGCCGGTTTCGCGGGATCTGTTTTTTGGGAAAATGCCCGCCAGTATTCAGTTTGCCACTAAAAAAGCCCTGTATCTGTCTTCAAAAGGCGCTCGAAACGTAGGATTGAAGATTGTCAATGTGCCAAAAGTGCAGATCAAAATTGCCCGGGTGTATGAGAATAATATACTGAACTACCTACGTTCGAACCGTTACGAAGAATACCGGGAAAATGCCAGTGGTGAATGGGCACCTTCGGGAATGTTCAATTATGGGAGCGACGAATCCAATGATCTGAGCGACGTATTGGTTAACAAAACCGTTGAAACCGCTGATCTGCCGAAAGTGAAGGGTGTGTCGGCGCTGAATCTGGCGTTGCCTGATCAGCACTCCAGTTTTCATGAACACCCGCTGCGTGGGGTTTACCTGGTTTCCGTCGATTCAAAAGACGAAGCGTATTTACAGGCAAATCAGCTGGTTTCGGTATCGGATATTGGATTGGTGACCCGCCAGACAAAAAATGACGTACTGGTCTGGGCCAATTCGATTCGTACAGCTGAACCCTTGCAGGATGTTGACATCACGCTGGTGAGCAGCAACAATCAATCCGTTTATACGCTGAAAACCGACGGAAGTGGTTTTGCAAAGTTTGATAACGTACCGGAAAAAGCGCCGGGGTTCAAGATTGCGCTCATTACCGCCCGCACCAGTGATGACTTCAACTTTCTGTTTTTGCCCGATACGCAGGTGGAAACGTCGCGTTTTGAGGTAGAAGGTAAACGTGATAACGCGTCGGGTTTCGACGCGTTCGTATATGGGGACCGTGATATTTATCGGCCCGGAGAAACCATTCATTTCAACACGGTTATTCGTTCATCGGGATGGCAAAGTGTTGGCGAAATTCCGGTGCTTATCCGGGTGCTGACCCCCAACGGGCGCGAGTTTCGGGTATTCCGGAAAACGACCAACGTGCAGGGAGCCGTTGCAACCGATGTGCTACTCAACCCGGCGGCCGTAACCGGGAGCTATACCGTTGAAGTGCTGAATGCCAATAACGTATTGCTGACTTCCCAGACAATCAGCGTTGAAGAGTTTATTCCTGACCGCATTAAGGTCGACGTATTAACGGATAAAACAAGCTACAAATCAGGTCAGACAATTACCCTCTCGGCAACGGCCCTAAATCTGTTCGGTCCACCCGCTTCCGACCGGGCTTATGAAATGGAGCTTCAGCTAAAGCGAAAAGTCTTTGCCCCAAAAGGGTTCGGCGACTATGACTTTACAATACCGACGGGCCAGGATAAGAATGAAGCCGGAAAACAGATCGATGCGTTTCCGAAAGAACTTCGCCAGGGCCGTACAAACGCCAACGGACAGGCAACCGAACGATTCCCGATTTCAGCGCTTTACCAGGATATTGGTCTGCTGGAAGCGAAGCTTTTTGTGACTGTGTTCGATGAAAATGGCCGCCCTGTCAACCGGTTACGCCGATTCGATGTGCTCACGCAGGAAACCTTTTTCGGTATCCGTTTGCCGGACCGTTACGTAGCCACAAACGCCCCCGTTGCAGCGGACTTGCTTGCACTCGATCCGGCAGGTGCATTACGTACTTCGGCCTCAGCCCAGCTAGAAGTGGTTCGCTATGACTATCAGACCGTTATAGAAAAACGGAGCGAAGGGGGCGATCAGATTAAATACACTACCAAACGACGCGAAAAATCAGTGTATTCGAACACATTGCTGTTTAAAGGTGGAAAAGCAGGCATCCGCTACGTTCCGACCGTTTCGGGTGAGTACGAAATACGTGTTCGCCGACCGGGTGCAACGGGCTATGCGGCAACGGGTTTTTATGCGTACGGTTATGGTAGTACGTCTGCTTCTTCGTTTGAAGTCAGCCAGGAAGGTCAGGTCCTGATGACGCTCAACAAGCCAGCGTACCAGGCTGGTGATAAAGTCAACGTATTGATAAAGGCGCCTTTTGATGGCAAACTGCTCCTGACAGTCGAGCGTAACCATGTGTTGGAACACCACTGGATGACAACAGATAACAAATCTGCTGAGTGGAGCTTTTCAGTAGGCAGCAAGCATTTACCAAACGTTTACATAACAGCCACGCTTATCCGCGCTATCGACAATACGAATCTGCCATTGACGGTAGCACACGGGTTTGTGCCTGTGTTGGTGCAGGATACCGATACCAAGCTCCCGGTTATCATAACTGCCGTGGCCCAGTCGCGCTCAAAAACCAAACAGACGATTCGGGTGAAAACGGCAGGTAACGCTCAGGTTACGGTGGCCGTAGTGGACGAGGGAATTTTACAGCTCAAAAATTTTAAAACGCCTGATCCTCATGGCTTTTTCTATCAGAAGCGCGCGCTTGAGGTGGGCAGCCACGATTTATACGCACTACTTTATCCCGAATTATCATTAAAGTCAGTATCGAGCACAGGGGGAGATGGCTATGACCTGGAAAGGCGGGTGAATCCATTAAGTAATGGTCGGGTACGCTTAGTGGCACTCTGGAGTGGCATCTTAAATGCGGGTTCTGACGGAGAAGCGGAATTTTCTGTAGACATTCCACAGTTTTCGGGTGATCTGCGGGTTATGGCTGTTGCTTATAAAGACAATGCGTTTGGGTCGGCCAATACTAATATGAAAGTGGCTGATCCAATTGTTATCAGTGCTGGTGTACCGCGTTTTCTAACCCCCGGCGACAAACTCGATTTGCCCGTTAACCTGAGTAATACAACAAAGCAGCCCGCGACTGTAACAGCCCAGTTGAATCTGACAGGTCCGTTACTGGCAGACAGTTTAGCTACGCAGACGCTTACTATACAGCCAGGGCGGGAAAGCCGAGCTATGTTTCATATTTCGGCGAAACAAGCCATCGGGGCAGGGTCTATTCTGGTGACGGTGAAAGGTCTGAACGAAACATTTACCGAAAAGACGGACATAACGGTTCGGCCCGCAGCTTCTCTACAAAAAATCACATTATCAGGGGCGGTGGCTGGTGGGAAATCGCAGACCCTGCCACTGGCCACTAATTTTCTGCCCGGTACAGGACGCGCCAGTGTTACGTTAAGTCGGTCGCCCGTGGCGCAGTATGGACGCGAACTGTCGTACCTGCTGGGCTACCCGCACGGATGCATCGAACAAACCATATCCAAAGCGTTCCCGCAAATTTATTTCGCCGATCTGGCCAAACAATTGTCGGGCAATACGTACTTCGTCCGAGCAGGCGACAGCGATCTGAATCCCGCCACCAATGTTCGACAGGCTATCCAGACCGTTGAAGGCTTACAGGTACAGAATGGCGGGTTTACGATGTGGCCGGGCGTTGCTACGTCAGCAGCAAATTCCCGAACCGGTCGGCCAGACGTCGACGAGTGGGCAACAGCCTATGCGGTACATTTCCTGACCGAAGCGCAGGAGGCAGGTTATGAGGTTCGTCCGTCGGTGTTGAGTTCGGCCGTTGATTTCCTGACCAGTTTTACAAATAATCCGGCTACTGAAAATGACGTTACGTTTGATGAAGCTGGCGGGCGAACATCGCGAAAAGTAGCGAGCCGCATGAGCATTTACTCGCTTTACGTACTGGCTGTAGCGGGCAAGCCTAACCGGTCGGCCATGAATTATTACAAACAAAATGCGGCTCTGTTAACCCCCGACAGCCGATACCTGCTGGCCACGGCCTTCTTCCGGGTAGGCGATACGCGCAGTTTTACGGCGCTGTTGCCAAAGCAATTTGCCGATAACACCACTGGACGACAAACAGGCGGTAGTTATGCTTCGCCATTACGTAATCTGGCCCTCGTGCTCGACGCCCTGGTTGACACGGATCGGGATAACCTGCAAATTCCTACGCTGGCTCGTCAACTTGCCAGTGCGCTAAAACAGAGCAATTATATCAATACACAAGAGGCCGCTTTCTCATTTTTGGCGCTTGGTAGGCTGGCAAGACAAACGGCAAGCAGTACGGCAACTGCTACGTTATCGGCAAATGGAAAATTGCTGGGTACCATGAATAATGCCCTGCTAAATCTGAAGCGTGTTCCAACCAACGTACCATTGAACTTACAGGTTAATGGCACAGGTAATGCGTATTATTTTGCTCAGGTAGAGGGCGTTCCAGTCACTGGTAAAATTCCGGAGGAAGATAATGGACTGCGGGTACGACGGGAGTATCTGACGCGCGATGGTCAGCCAGTCAATGAAATCCGGCAGAACGATTTAGTCGTAGTGAAAATCACGCTGACCAGTACCAATGGCCTGAATGTTGAGAATGTAGTAGTGACGGATTTGCTTCCGGCCGGCCTCGAAGTTGAAAATCCACGGTTAACTGAACCGCGCGATATGACCTGGATTAAAAACCCATCTACACCGGAGCATTTCGATCTGCGCGACGACCGAATTAATTTTTACACAACCGCTTCAGGTACTCAGCAGACGTTCTATTACCTGGCCCGGGCTGTCTCGAAAGGTCGCTTTTTGGTAGGGCCCGTTTCGGCCGATGCCATGTACAACGCTGAGTACAGAAGTTATCATGGTGCGGGTACCGTAATGGTCCGGTAAGGGCCTGCTATCTTACGTACTAACATTCGGATGAGAGTCGATAATAGCTCAAAATGTCAACATTTGGCCTGCATCAATGGTTATACTGATCAAAATGTACATACGTATATTTTTGATTTGTTTTCTCAATGTTATTACTTAATGATACAGCGTTATGAAAAGGAAAATATGGGTCGTGGGAGCTTTTCTGGCCGCTACAATAGGGTTATCGTCCTGCGCGGCAACTGAGAAGTGGCTTTATGGCGATTCGCAGAATAGCCGCCAGGATATGGTGCAACGGGATAGAGCCAGTTCGTCACGTGATAGCCGCGATTCGCGTGATCGCTACAACGATGATAATGATGAGAATGACCGGGGCTTGTTCAGTCGGAATAACCGGAACCGGGATGACCGGAGAGTAAGCAGCAATAGCTCGCGGGATGATTCATACAGCACGTATCGAAATCCGTATAGTAATTCCTATCGGTCATCCGACGACCGTGATTACGACAATCGGTCGAGCCGTATGTCGGGCAGCGATTCATACAACAATCGGTATAATAACCGCGATAATGACAGCCGGAATTCGTACAGTGATCGCTATGAGGATCAGTACGATAACCGTCGGGATTCCAACCGTGATCGCTATTCATACAATGATCGCTACAACGACCGCTCATACAACGGCCGAAATTCATCCGATAACCGGTCAGATTATGATAATCGCTACAATGACCGGCGGAATTATGATCGGTATTCTAACAGCGACCGCGACGACAATCGAAACAATGACCGGTATTCTTATAACGACCGGAACGATGATCGGTCAATGAACAACCGGGACTCGAATTACGACAACCGGGATAGCCGCTATTCGTACAATGATCGCAACGATAACCGCGATAATCAACGGTATGATGACCGGAATAACCGCCAGGTGGATGATCGGGATCGCGACCGTAACAGTATGTCGGACCGTAACAATCGGCAGATGGATGATCGGGATCGGAACAATATGTCAGACCGGAATAACGACCGCCAAACGGATGACCGCGACAATCGTCGGAATAGCGATTCAGATCGTGATAACCGAAATAGCTCTAATAACCGGGATAACAACCAGAATGATCGGAATGATAACCGGGATAACAGCCGCTCAACGGATCAGTCTCTGGATCGTGACCGTCGTGACCTGACAGACCGGATTTCGGATCAGATGGATAAATTTGACAAGCAGATTGATGATTCGAAGGCTGAAGTAAAAAACGAAAGCCGTAAAGACCGTAAAAAACGGGAAGATCGAATCAAAGATCTGGAAGATAAGCGGAATCAATTGCGGGAATCGTACATCAAAGTACAACGTTCATCGTCGGATGATTGGGATAAAGTGAAAAAAGAAGCGAATAAAACCGCCGATGATATTGGAGACTGGTTCGAAAAAATGGCCGATAAAGTTGACAAGAAGTAATACATATTGACTATTAAAAACAGCGCGGGGCTGATTCATTGAATCAGCCCCGCGCTGTTTTTAACGTAGCGTTAAATGATCACAATCTATATTTGCGGTATGGCACTACTTAAATCTGTTCGGGGTTTTCATCCCCAATTCGGTGAAAATTGCTGGTTTGCCGATAATGCAACTATTGTTGGCGACGTAACAATGGGCCGCGACTGTACGGTATGGTTCAATGCTGTGGTTCGGGGTGATGTCAATGCAATTACGATTGGCGATCGAACGAACATCCAGGATGGGGCAGTCATCCACTGTACGTATCAGCGATACAAAACCACAATTGGTAATCACGTTTCCATTGCTCACAACGCCGTAGTGCATGGCTGCACCCTTGAAGACAACGTACTGATCGGGATGGGCGCAATTGTGATGGATGGCGCCGTAGTAGGGCAAGGGTCTATTATAGCCGCTGGTGCTATTGTTACGCAGCATACAATAGTGCCGCCCGGCTCTATTTATGCGGGCAACCCGGCTCGCTTTCTGAAAGCGGTATCGCCCGAACAGGCCGAAATTTTCGAACGGACGGCCAATAACTATGTCATGTACGCAGAATGGTTTAAATGATGTTTCAGTACGTTATTTAGCTGGTGTGTTTAAGTAATAAGCTTTGTTTCAGCTGGTTGCAAGCTGAATCTCTTTTCAACGTATGGATGATTTTATAATATACCTGCGTCTGGGTTTTGACCATATTACTGACCCCAGTGGCTATGACCATATTCTCTTTGTTGTTGCGCTTTGTGCCGTGTATACACTTCGGCAGTGGCGACAGGTGCTGATTCTGGTCACTGCGTTTACCATTGGCCATTCCATTACGCTTGCTCTGGCAACGTTGCAGCTTATACATTACAAAACCCAACTCATTGAGCTTCTTATTCCAATCACTATTCTGATTACTGCGGTTGTTAATTTTTTCTTTCAGGAACCGAAAGCGAGGTTTACGAAGGCAGTTAATCAACGGGGGCGATATAGCCTGGCGCTGCTGTTTGGTCTGATTCACGGAATGGGGTTTTCCAATTATCTGCGAAGCCTGCTGGGGCGCGAAGCATCAATCGTGAAGCCACTCCTGGCTTTCAACCTTGGTCTCGAAATTGGCCAATTGGTGATTGTCAGTTTTGTTCTTTTACTGACTTACGTTATTCTGGATATTGTTCATAGCAGCCGACTTCGCTGGACGCTGGTTGTATCGGGCATTGTGGCGGGGATGGCTTTGTCGCTTATTATCAATAATGAGTATTTGAGCGAGTTAATCAAATAAAGGCTTTTGCCGCGCAAGGCCTTTAATCTTGTTTTAATGAAAGACATACAGTTGCTTTTTCGTAATTTTACCCCTCTCATCAACAACTATAATCAATTACATGCAAAAGATAATTTTGCTAATAGTGGGTTTAACCATTTCGGTAGAATCGGTACTTTCTCAAGCCCCTACGTCTCCCAGGCAACATGCCAATACGCGATTTGAGCAATTAGGTCCCATGTTGCCTACTCCCAATACGTTCCGTACGGCATCGGGAGCCCCCGGTAAAGATTATTTCCAGAACCGGGCTGACTATGATATCAAAGCGACACTCGATGATGCGAAACAGCGAATCACCGGCTCGGAAACCGTTACGTATCATAATAACTCAACCGACGCTTTGCCATTCATCTGGCTTCAACTCGATCAGAACCTATTCCGGCCTGAATCGATTGGGAAAGCCACGCAGACCAATAGCATAGATGCTCATCAGGGCGCTACGTTTCGGCAGGTTGATCCGAACGCGACGATTGCCAACAAAAATTATGGGCATAAAATAACGTCGGTACGTGATCAGGCAGGTAAAGCGCTTAAGTATACAATCAACCAGACGATGATGCGGATTGATCTGCCTCAGGCAGTAGCGCCCGGCAAATCGGTTACCTTTTCCATTGACTGGAATTTTAATATTGTCGACGTAAAAAGTGTAGGAGCGCGGTCGGGTTACGAGTTTTTTCCAAAAGACGGCAATTACATTTATGAAATCGCGCAGTGGTTTCCAAGATTATGCGCTTATAACGACGTAGCTGGCTGGCAGAATAAGCAGTTTCTCGGGCAGGGTGAGTTTACGCTGATCTTCGGGAATTATAAAGTCGCTTTAACCGTACCAAACGATCATATTGTTGGAGCGACAGGTGAATTGCAGAACCCAGCGCAGGTGTTGACCCCAATTCAGCAAAAGCGGTGGAACGAAGCGAAGGGCCGGGGTGATAAACCTGGCGAGAACCCTATTGTGATTGTCACGCAGGCCGAGGCTGAAGCTGCTGAAAAAGCCAAACCAACTGGTACAAAGACCTGGGTTTACAAAGCGGATAACGTTCGTGATTTTTCGTTTGCCAGCAGCCGTAAATTTATTTGGGATGCTTTACAGCCAAACGTAGAAGGTAAACGCGTTTGGGCCATGTCGCTTTATCCGAAAGAAGCCAATCCACTCTGGGGACAATATTCGACCCGGTTGGTAGCCCATACACTACGTTCGTACTCCCGTCGTACCGTCGCCTATCCTTACCCCGTTGCTTATTCTGTGCACGGTCCGGTAGGTGGTATGGAGTATCCAATGATTAGCTTCAATGGGGCTCGTCCTGAACCCGACGGTACGTATTCTGAAAGCACCAAAAACTTTTTGATTCTGGTCGTAATCCATGAAGTGGGACACAATTTTTTCCCGATGATTGTCAACTCCGACGAACGGCAATGGTCGTGGATGGACGAAGGCTTGAACAGTTTTATGGAAGGACTGGCCTGCCTGGAGTGGGATGCTGATTTTCCTGCGCATGGCATCGATCCGCAATATATTGTTCCGTATATGCAGCTTGATTCAAGCAAGCAGGTACCAATTATGAGCAGCTCGGACAACATCCTGCCTGGTACATTCGGCCCTAATGCGTACTCCAAACCGGCAACGGCGCTCAACATATTGCGCGAAACGGTCATGGGCCGCGAACTGTTCGATTACGCTTTTAAAGAATACGCGCGCCGATGGGCCTTCAAAAGTCCTGAGCCCGCTGATTTCTTCCGTACCCTGGAAGATGCCTCGGGAGTCGATCTGGACTGGTTCTGGAAAGGATGGTTCTATGGCGTACAGCCCGTCGATCAGGCCCTTGTGAAAGTAGACTGGTTCCAGGCAAATTCGCAAAACCCAGAACTGACAAAAACTGAGGCACGTACCGCAGCGCAGCGTCGATTAAATACGATTAGCAGACAGCGCGATGCCCTCAGTAAAGATCAGACGGTTGTAGCGCAGGACAGTACCATGCGGGATTTCTATAATCGCTATGATCCCTACGCCGTCACGGATGAAGACCGGAAAAAATACCAGGACTACGTGTCTTCGCTGAGTGCTGAAGAGAAGTTACTGACAGAAGCTGGTACAAATTTTTATACCCTGTCTTTAAAAAATAAAGGAGGCATTCCAATGCCCGTGATTGTGCGGATGGAATTCGAAGATGGTACGGATTCGATTGCGCGCTTCCCGGCCGAAATCTGGCGTTTTAATGACCAGTCCATTCAGAAGATCATCGCAACGAACAAGCGGGTAAAGCAATGGACGCTCGATCCCTTCTATGAAATTGCCGATACAAATCCAGAGGATAATTCGTTTCCTCCCGTTGCCCGGCCAAGCCGCTTCCAACTGTTCAAACAGCAGCAGCGAGGAGGAGCAACAGGTCCCAATCCAATGCAGCAGCAGAAACAGCAGGCACCCGCCCGACAAGGCACGGGCCGAAATTAGAATACCTATTTTTTTAACTACAACAGACTATGAGAAAGGCAATACTACTGGTCGGTTTAACCTTTTGGGCCTCTGGCTTATTGGGTCAGGCACCGACCGCCACTCAGAATGCCAATACGCGTTTCGAGCAGATGGGGCCGATGCTACCCACGCCAAATACGTTCCGTACAGCAGCTGGCGCCCCTGGTAAAGACTATTTTCAGAACCGGGCCGATTACGACATCAAGGTTGAACTCGACGATGCGAATCAAAAAATTATTGGTTCTGAAACCGTTACGTATCACAACAACTCAACTGACGAATTACCTTTCATCTGGCTCCAACTCGATCAGAATTTATTTGCCAAAGGTTCTATCGGCAGCACATCACGTACAGGCGATTCACCAGCCAGTGGCATGAGTATGAACGCCATTGCTAATTTGAACTCTCCGGCTCGAACCAATCTTGACCCTAAGAAGCAATATGGGTATAAAATCACGACAGTTAAAGACTCAAAATCAGGCGCTCCGCTCAAATACACGATCAATCAAACCATGATGCGGATAGACTTACCCACAGCTTTGAAACCCGGTGGTAGT
Source organism: Spirosoma sp. KNUC1025 (assembly GCF_045160025.1). Classification (GTDB taxonomy): domain Bacteria; phylum Bacteroidota; class Bacteroidia; order Cytophagales; family Spirosomataceae; genus Spirosoma. The sequence continues at coordinate 711,623 of NZ_CP087139.1, read as the reverse complement.
TATTCGTTTAATATTGACTGGAACTACTTTATTACCGAGTACTATGGACGTAGTGGTATGGAGTTTTTTGCGAAAGACGGCAATTACAATTACTTCATCGCCCACTGGTTCCCTCGTTTGTGCGCTTATAATGACGTGAATGGCTGGCAGAATAAGCAATTTCTAGGTCAGGGAGAATTCACGCTTATTTTCGGGAATTATAAAGTGGCTATTACGGTGCCAAGCGACCATGTTGTTGGGGCAACAGGTGAATGTCAGAACTACAAACAGGTTCTGACAGCTACGCAGCAGAGACGTATGGCTCAGGCCGCTACGTCAAAAACGCCGGTTGTGATTGTCACGCAGGCTGAAGCTGAGGCCGCTGAAAAAGCCAAACCGGGCGCGGCCAGTGGAAAGAAGACGTGGGTATATAACGCCCAGAATGTCAGAGATTTTGCGTTTGCAAGCAGTCGCAAATTTATTTGGGATGCTATGCAAACCGATGTTTATGGCGATGGACACAAAATCTGGAGCATGTCGTTCTATTCTAAAGAAGGGAATCCACTTTGGGGCCAATATTCAACCCGCGTTGTTGAACATACGCTAAAATCGTACGGTAACCGGACCATCAAATATCCGTATCCAGTAGCCATATCGTGCCATGCTACATCAGGTGGGGGCATGGAATACCCAATGATTTCATTTAACGGTGGTCGTCCTGAGCCCGATGGTACGTATTCTGCCCAGACGAAGGCAGGCATGATCGGCGTTATTATTCACGAAGTGGGGCATAACTTCTTCCCAATGATTGTCAATTCAGATGAGCGCCAATGGACCTGGATGGACGAAGGTCTGAATACATTTTGCCAATATCTGGCGGAAAAAGAATGGGATTATAATTTTCCGTCACGCCGGGGTGAACCACAGGATATTGTTGACTACATGAAATCCGACAAGTCGGTACTGTCGCCAATCATGACATCGTCCGACAATGTGATTAGTCTTGGTCCTAATGCCTATGCTAAACCGGCAACGGCGCTCAACATATTGCGCGAAACGGTCATGGGCCGCGAACTGTTCGATTACGCTTTCAAAGAATACGCGCGCCGATGGGCCTTCAAAAGTCCTGAGCCCGCTGATTTCTTCCGTACCCTGGAAGATGCCTCGGGAGTCGATCTGGACTGGTTCTGGAAAGGATGGTTTTATGGAGTGGAACCAGTAGATCAGGATTTAGTAGAAGTAGATTGGTATCAGGTTGATTCCGGCGATCCAACCCTAAGTAAAGCGGCTGCTAAAGCAGAAGCACAACGTAGGGCGGGCACGATCAGTAAGCAGCGTGATGCCGCTACCAAGGCGGAAACGGTTGTTGCAAAAGATACAACCATGAAAGATTTTTATAATAGCTACGACCCGTACGCAGTTTCAGATGCTGATAAGAAAAAGTATCAGGATTATCTGGCAACCTTGAGTGAAGATGAGCGTAAAACACTTGAAACTTACGGTGGCACGAACTTCTATACACTGTCTTTAAAGAATAAAGGCGGCTTGCCAATGCCGGTTATCATCCGGATGCAGTTTGAAGATGGTACGGATTCCGTTGCACGTTTTCCGGCCGAAATCTGGCGTTTCAATGATGTTGCGATCAAGAAAGTAATAGCGACACGTAAGAAAGTGACACAATGGACGCTCGACCCATTTCAGGAAATAGCGGATATTGATGCGGAGAACAATTCGTTTCCGAGGACGGCACAACCTACACGCTTCCAGCTATTCAAGCAGCGTCAGAATCCTTACGCACCACAGGGGCTGAACCCAATGCAGCAGCAACAGCGATCAACACCACCTCCCGCCAGGCAGGGAAGCAGTAAGAACTAACAATGGATAATGAACAATGGGTAATAAAGTAAATTCACTTCCATTACCCATTGTTCATTGTTCATTATCCATTACCTTTGCAGTCCCATTCGGGATGTAGCGCAGTCCGGTAGCGTGCTTGCATGGGGTGCAAGAGGTCGTGGGTTCGAATCCCGCCTTCCCGACATTTTAAAGAGACGTAGCAACTGCTGCGTCTCTTTCTTTTTAGCAGAGGGGTTACTCACAGGGGTAACCCCTTTTTTATTCCTAATCAATTCTGGACGAAGGAGAAAGGTAAGCTCAATCCTTGCGCAATAACGGTACTCGTAAAAATTTTAGAAGTTCTTGTGGAATCTTCTGTCTATATGCATCTAATCATAAATAATCTGATTCTGTATCGTATTCCCTTACAAGACTTAACAATTATTTTATGCAAAACACCCTTTTTATTCCTCCCTGAAACGATTAGCTTTCGACATGCGTAGAGAGAATATTGTGTAATAATTGAAATACAAGGGTTTAACCCGAACTTAAATAAATAGATAAACTATTGGGATGTTTCGAACACGCCAATATTAGCTGACTTACGAATGGACCTATTCTATCCAGAAGCCAGCATTTAAAAATTAATAAATTGGTTAAATCGGATATGTCCAACTATTTATTGATGAATTACAATAAAAATGAAAGATTTGACAAATTGAATTGTATGGTTTTAATCAGAAAACCATATTTTTGTGGAGGTTTGAAAGCATTTCCATCAAATTTTTAGATGGACAAATCGAAAGAGTCTAAATTTTTCACTTTTTTTACCGGGCAAACCAACTTTTAATTATTAACCCTACAGTCCAGTTACAATGAAAACACAAACTCCCTCTCCAGCACCTGCTAAAGCACCGGCACCGAAGAAGAAGTCAGGCGGCTTGAACCCCGCATTCGTAATTCCGGTCCTGTTGCTGATCGGTATCCTGACTTACATGTTCGTCTTCGGTGATGGCAGTCACTTCCAGGAAGGCGACAATACTAAAGAACCTCTTCCAGGCGATTACTTCGGTACCGTGTATAAGGGAGGATTTATTGTACCAATTCTGTTTACCTGTTTCTTAACCGTATTGGTATTTTCTATCGAACGTTTTATCACAATTGGTCGTGCTAATGGCTCAGGTTCAATTGATGATTTTGTTCGGAAGATTAAAGGTCAGCTTGACCGTAACGAAGTGGCAGCTGCCATTCAGGAATGTGATCGCCAGAAAGGCTCAATTGGTAACGTTGTGAAAACAGCTTTATTAAAGTATCAGCAACTGGCAACCGATACGCAGCTAGATAAAGAGCAGAAACTGGTAGCCCTTCAGAAAGAGGTAGAAGAAGCAACAACGCTGGAACTGCCGATGCTGGAAAAGAACCTGACGATCATTGCTACGCTGGCTTCGGTTTCGACCCTTATCGCCCTGCTTGGTACGGTGTTAGGTATGATTCGCGCTTTCGCAGCTATGGGTGCTACGGGTCAGCCAGATACAGGTGCGCTGTCAACGGGTATTTCAGAAGCCCTAGTAAATACAGCTCTTGGAATCGGTACAGCTGCTATCGCTACGATTATGTATAGCTACTTCACAAGCCGTATTGACGTGTTGACCTACAACATTGATGAAATCGGTTTGAGCATTCAGCAAAACTTTGCGGCTCACTACTAGGCCGAAATAGTAAAGTTGATGTAATTTAATCCACCTGCCCGACTAGTCGGGCAGGACGAAACAAACTAACTCATGCCAGCAGTTAAAGTAAAACGTGCTAGTTCCACGGTGGACATGACAGCGATGTGCGATGTGGCATTTTTGTTGCTGACGTTCTTTATCCTGACGGCCCAGTTCCGGTCTCAAGATGCCGCAGCTATTGAAACGCCATCATCCATTTCAGGAATCAAGGTCCCCGATAGTGACATCATGACCATTGGTCTTGGTAGAGATGGCAAAGTATATTTTGGTATCGACAATGCGCAAATGCGTATAGCCATGCTTGATAACATTGCTGCAGCAAAGGGAATCACATTTACCAACAATGAAAAAAAGGAATTTTCATTGATGTCAAATTTTGGTTTGCCTATTAATCAGTTAAAGTCTTACCTGAATCTGCCAAAAGAACAGCAGGCTAAGGTAAAACAGCCCGGAATACCTACCGATTCGACCGGTGCGGGCCCGAACAATGAACTGAAAGAATGGGTGTATAACTCCCGGAAGGCTAATAACAACCTGAGAATTGCGTTGAAAGGCGATAACCTTGCTAAATTTCCCGAATTCAAGAATGTGTTAGCTACGCTACAGGCGCAGAATATCAACAAATTCAACCTGATTACGGGAACGGAAGCCCCCCTGCTGGTTGGAAAGCTGATTAAACTTGTATATAGCGATTGTAAATCGATTTGATTTTCACCCCGTAAATCTGTTAAGAAAACATGGCAGAAATTAATACCGGTGGTGGTGGTGGTAAGCATGATGGTGGTAAGGTCCGGTCAAAGAAAGCGTCAACCCGTGTGGATATGACGCCGATGGTTGACCTGGGATTTCTTCTGATCACTTTCTTCATCCTGGCCACCACACTGAGCAAACCATCTTCGATGACGCTCAACGTACCGGATAAAACAAAACAGGAAGAAACGGAGCCTATTAAGGCTTCCAACGTAATGACTGTTTTTCTTGGGAAAGACAACAAAGCCCATTACATTTTTGGTAAAGCCGCTAACGAAGACCCTGAGGTAAAAACCGTTGGTTATGGCTATGAATTCCGTCAGGCACTGATGGATAATGCCAAGAAAGTGGGTGGCGAAAAGTTCGTAGTTGTTATTAAGCCAACCAAACAATCAACCTATAAAAACATGGTTGATGTGCTGGATGAAATGGCGATTACGAAGCTCAAACGCTACGCTCTGGTGGACCAGTTAACACCAGACGAAAAAAAGCTTCTTAAAGACAAAGTAAAATTAGACGCATAACACCATGGCAGAAATAGACTCCAAGGCGACACTTGATGACATTGTGTTTGCCAACCGGAATAAAGCATATGGTGCTTACGATCTGCGGAAAACGTATCCAAAGACTGTAACTCGTGCCCTAATAATTGGTGGTGTATTGTTTACATTAGGTGTACTTGCACCGACCATTATTACTGCTTTGACTCCGGAGAAAGAAGAACAGGCGATGGTTGAGGTGGATTTGATGAAACTTCCTCCTCCTCCGATTGACCCGAACGAGCCACCGCCACCGCCACCGCCACCGGTAGAATTGCCGAAGGTGAACACGGTGAAATTCCTGCCACCGGAAGTAAAACCGGATGAGGAAGTACCTGAAGAAACGCCACCGCCTGCCGTTGAAGAGTTGAAAGAGGCTGTTGCCGCTGAAAAAACACAGGAAGGTGATCCCAATGCTGAAGAAGTTATTGCAGCCCCTGAAGCGACAGCTGCTCCTACTAAAGTAGAAGTAGCTGTGGAAGCCGCTCCGAAAGAAGAAGAGATCTTCACAGTCGTTGAGCAGCAGCCAGAGTTTCCGGGTGGTATGGCTGCCCTTGGTCAGTACTTGGGTAAGAACCTTCGGTATCCGGCAGCAGCACAACGGGCCAACGTATCAGGCCGCGTATTTGTAAGCTTCGTCGTTAACACGGATGGTAGTATTCAGGATGTTCAGGTTCTTAAAGGACTTGGCTTCGGTACTGATGAAGAAGCACAACGCGTAGTGAAAAGTATGCCAAAATGGCGCCCAGGTAAACAGTCAGGTCGTCCGGTTCGTGTGAAATATAACCTACCGATCAACTTTACGCTGGAGTAGCTTCTTCTATGCGCAGACAAAATCGAGGTCCAGCGCAGTTGACACTGTATATTTCAGTATTAGCTTCGCTGGCATATTTGGGAGGAGGCATCGCACTGATTGCCTCCTCTCAGTCTTTTGGGATGTTCCCTGAGCCTGGACCACTCCGATATGGAATGGGAATATTGTTGCTGATTTACGGAGTTTTTCGGGCGTATCGTGCCTACCAACGTTTCCAGGAAAATGATTAATCGCTTAATACTAATTGCAGGATTTCTCACCTGTATCTTAGGTTGTAATGGAGACAAAGCTCCGCTAGATAATCCGTCTCAAGGGAATATTGTAATCGCAGCCGATGAGTCCTTTCACCCACTCGTAACTCAGTTAACCTCTGCTTATTCGGGTATTTACCCAAATACACACTTTAAAGTTGTTTTCAAACCGGAGCAGGAAGCAATCAATATGATGCTTCATGACAGCGCTCGCTTAGTGTTTGTCACACGTACACTTAAGCCAAACGAACAGGCTGTATTGAACCAGAGAAAAATAAAGGGAGCCGCTGAGAAAATCGCTACAGACGGTGTAGCGCTCATAGTTAACAAAGCCAATACGGATAGTCTGGTTACCATGGATGAACTAAATGGAATCTTCCATGGACAGATAAAGCAATGGTCCAAACTAAAAGGAGGAAATCAAACAAGCCCCATAACTTTGGTGTTTGATAATAACAATTCGAGCAATTTAGAGTTTGTGTTAAACAAGTTTAACGTAAAGGATGTCAAGAGCTTACGTATTTTTACGACGCACTCGAATCAAGAGGTTATCGAATTTGTTCGTAAAAATCCATCGGCTCTGGGATTTATTGGGGTTAATTGGATAAGTGATAGCGACGAACCGTTGTCAGTTGAATTGGCTCGCGATCTGCGCGTGATGGGAGTTTCACCAAAGGCCAATCCAACAAAACGGGATGATTATTTTCAGCCTTTCCAGGAGGATTTAGGGATGCAACGATATCCGTTACGTCGTCCTGTTTATATTTTGAGTCGAGAAACGCATCCCGGTTTAGGGGGAGGATTAATTAATTATATAGCTAGAGATGCGGGTTCTCTGATCATTCGTAAATTGGGCCTTTGGCCTAGAATACCATACGATCGAGTGATAAATTTGACAAAATGAATAAGTTTTTCGGTCTAATCGCAATCTTTTAGTTTTGTTAAATGTTTTATTAGCACTAACCTTTATTAATTTCCAACTTTAAATTACATGATGAACAACCAAAAAAAATCGCTGTTCACCTTCCTGTTTGTCGGAACGACTTTAGCCGCTCCTCTAATGGCGCAGGATCTTCCAACAGCTTTAAAAGATATAGAGGCTGAGCGGTATCCGAAGGCAGAACAGACATTAACCCAGTTAGTTTCGAGTTCCCCGAATGCTGAGAATCAGTTTTATCTTGGTTATCTCTATCTACGAAGCGGGCAGTTGGACAAGGCAAAAGCTGCTTTTGATAAAGGCGCTGCCGCTGATGGTAAAAACCAGTTGAATAATGTTGGATTAGCCGGTGTTGCCTTGGCGAAAAAAGACCGCGCTACCGCAAAGTCGTTGATTGATAACGCGGTTAATCAAACAAAAAGTAAAAATCAGGACGTATTAATCCGGGCAGGTGAAATGTACACTCTGTCGGACCAGGCCAACGATCCTGCTGAAGCACTGCGTTTGTTGCAAATTGCTGATGAGAAAGACAAAAAGAATGAAAATGCAGAGATCGAAATGTTGATGGGTGATGCCTATTTTCTGAAAAATGATGGTGGTAACGCGATCACGAAGTATGAGAATGCATTGACAGTTGATCCTAAACTGGCAGAAGCTAACTATAAAATCGGTCGGCTGTACCTGCGTGGTAAAAACTATACAAAAGCGCAGGATTACTTTAAACAAGCCATTCAGACGGATGCCGAATTTGCGCCTACGTATCGGGCTTATGCAGATGCTCTGGCAAACTCACGAGCTTATAAAAGTGCCGCTCAGAACTATGAGATGTACATCCAGAAAAGTGGCACTAAAGATCCAGAATTACTCCTAGACGTAGCGCGTTATAAATTCCTGGCTCAGGATTACCAGGGAGCAATTTCCTACCTAGATCAATTAAAAGGGAAAATTAATAACCCAATTATTGACCGGATGTATGGTTGGGCATACAGTGCGCTTGGTAAAAACAACGAGTCTGTTGAATCACTCAATCGCTTTATTTCTACTGCTCCTCAAAAAGTTATGGCCGATGATTATAAATATCTGGGTCGTGCCTATGGGCAGTTAGGAACACCGGAAGGTGATTCTATGAGCGTCGTTAATCTGGAAAAAGCAGCCCCAATGGACACGACTGAGAATCTGTACCGTGAAATTGGGGAGAAATTCTACAAAACGAAGAAATACGACAAAGCAGCTGACTACTATGCAAAGACCATTGCAAACGATAAAAAACCGCAAAACAACGATTATTTGTGGTTAGGTCTTTCTAACTATCAGTATGCTCCGCGTATCGGTCGGGATAGCACAGCCGCTCCAATGGATACTGCTCAAATCCGTCAATTGAAAGAGCAGTATTATCTACGGGCAGATTCAGCGTTTGCGCAAATGGCTCAGAAAATTGAGGCTGATGGTAAGAAGTATCCATTAGCGTATTATTATCGGGCAGGTGCAAATTACTACGCTTATCCAAATGATAAAGAAAAGGCGGCTAGTCTTGCTACACCGCTCTATCTGAAGTTTATTGAGCAGGCAGCGGCTCCAGATTCATCGGATAAAACAGATTACAAGAGATATCTGATTACGTCGTATAAAGCACTGGCTGGGTTTAGTCTGATGAAGAAAGACGATACCAAGGCAAAAGAATACTTTGACAAGGTCCTGGAGCTTGATCCCAACGACGAAAGTGTGAAAAAAGCGCTGGAAGGGCCAAAAGCGGCTCCGGCTCCGGCAGCTCCAAAACCTGGACCTAAGGCTCCTGCAAAAAAGAAAGTCGCTAGTAAGTGACGTAGGAAACCGATTAAACAATTTTTATAAAAGGCGTAGGTATATTACCTGCGCTTTTTTGTTTCTATACGATAAATAAAACACGTGACAATCAAGCGCATTAATTTGCTAGGCTCTCTTAACTTTGCGGGCGCAAACTTTTGATTAAACGAGATTATTTCAAGGAACTGTATGCTTAACCTTGTACTGTTTGGCCCACCAGGAGCCGGAAAAGGTACCCAAAGCGAAAAATTAATCCGTAAGTACAATTTAGTTCATCTATCAACCGGTGATTTATTACGATCACAAATTGCAGCTGGTACAGAATTGGGTTTACGTGCTAAGCAACTGATGGATCAGGGGCTATTGGTACCTGATGAAGTTGTGATTGGTATGATTGAGAGTAAATTACGGGATAACCAGAATGCTGCCGGTTTCATCTTTGACGGATTTCCGCGAACAGTGCCACAGGCTGCCGCACTCGATGTGTTGCTGAACCAGCATGAGACAGGCATAAATATTATGGTAGCGCTTGTTGTAGATAGTGAAGAACTAACCCGACGGCTACTGCTACGAGGACAAACTTCCGGACGGCCCGATGACCAGAATGAAGAGTTAATACGTCGTCGTGTGAAAGAGTACAATGATAAAACAACCCCTGTTGCCGATTACTATAGTCAGCAGGGTAAGTTTGTTGCAATCGACGGTATTGGTACCATTGACGATATATTTGAAACAATCTGCCATAAAATTGACGGATCGGTAGTGTAGTTGGAAATTAACCTTATGGCTTCATCAAATTTTATTGACTACGTAAAAATAAATTGCCGCTCAGGCGCAGGTGGAGCTGGTTCTGTTCACTTCCGAAGGGAGAAACATACACCAAAAGGTGGACCCGATGGTGGCGATGGTGGCCGGGGAGGGCACATAATTCTGCGCGGAAATGCGCAGCTCTGGACACTATTGCATTTAAAATACCGGAAGCACGTTAAGGCCGAGAATGGAGTTGCAGGCGAAGGTGGCCGACGTAGTGGTGCACAAGGCGAAGATGTAATCCTGGAAGTACCGCTCGGTACAATTGCCCGACAACCGGACTCAGGCGAAAAATTAGCCGAAATCATTGAAGATGGTCAGGAAATCATTCTGCTGCCAGGTGGCCGGGGTGGTTTAGGCAATGATCATTTTAAAACATCAACTCAGCAAGCCCCTTATTACGCTCAGCCAGGTGAACCAGGCTTAGAGGAATGGATTGTACTGGAGTTGAAACTTCTGGCTGATGTAGGGTTGGTGGGCTTCCCTAACGCGGGCAAATCGACCTTACTATCTGTCCTGTCGGCCGCGCGCCCTGAAATTGCTGACTACCCCTTTACAACCCTTGTCCCCAATTTAGGGGTCGTATCATATAGAGATTATAAATCATTTGTTATAGCCGACATACCAGGTATAATTGAAGGAGCGTCGGAGGGAAAGGGATTGGGTTTGCGGTTTCTACGGCATATTGAACGCAACTCGGTACTTTTATTTCTGATTCCGGCAAATTCTGAAGATATACGGAAGGAATATAATACGTTATTGAATGAGCTACGCGAGTTCAATCCAGAGCTAATGGATAAGAGCCGCTTGCTAGCGATTACTAAGATTGATCTGGTGGATGATGACACGCTGGCTCAAATTAAAACGTATTTACCTAAGAAAATACCTGTAGCCTTTATTTCGTCGGTTAGCCAGAAAGGTTTAACCGAATTAAAAGATATTATCTGGCAGAGTCTGAATGCTTCACTGCCAGCCTAACCTACTGTTTTAGAACGATAATGATCAAACTATTTACCGGTCTCTTTTTTAACCATTATGAACGCTTATGCCAGGGCTTCTAAAATAATAGGCTTTTTATTACTTCCTCTAGTTACACTCGCCCAGATCCAAGTTTCATTTCCTACAAGCCGAGCTGTCTTTCAACGAGATAAATCAAACCAGGCAACCATTCGAATTACCGGTTATTACACAAATGCTCTTACCCGAATAGAGGCCCGCTTACAGGCCCGCGACGGGCAAGGCGTATCAACGGATTGGCGTACAATTCAGGATAACGCTACTGGTGGTGTATATGCTGGCGATATAAGTGGTAATGGCGGTTGGTATAATCTTGAAGTACGGGGTATGAATGGCAGCCAACAGGTTGGCAACACAACAACAATTGAACGGGTTGGTATCGGTGAAGTATTTATAATTGCCGGACAGTCAAACGGGCAGGGTATCCATCAAAGCTCCCCTAACCCAGGTAACGACCGGGTGAATTGTGTGAACTATCAATACCCGGGTGATGGTTTTCCGAACGATCCACCAACGCCTGTATTTACCAAGCTTGACAATTCTCCCGGGTTTATTATTTCACCACGGGGTGTCGGGAGTTGGTGCTGGGGGCAATTAGGCGATCTTCTGGTTAACCGACTGAACGTACCGGTTATGTTTTTTAATGCGGCATTCAGTGGTACGCCGGTTCAAAACTGGCGTCAGAGTGCCCCTGAAGGAGGTATCGCGTACAGCGTTTACAACGGGCAGCCTTATCCACCCCGCCAACCGTACATTAACCTTAAAATAGCGCTACAATTCTATGCCAACGTATTGGGTGTTCGGGCAGTACTCTGGCATCAGGGAGAAGCCGACAATTTGCTGAACACGCCTACTGGTCAGTACGTAAGTGATCTGCAATATGTAATCAATCAGGCGCGTAAGGATTATAATCGTAATATGTCCTGGGTGGTGGCGCGGGCTAGTTACGGCGATTTTTTAGGCGGGTCAGATCCGGCAGTTACAGGCGCACAGGATGTTGTAATAAACTCGACCGGAAATGTATTTGCTGGTCCAAATACAGATGGTATCCAGATACCCCGTAAACGACCCCCGCTTTTTGATGTTGATGGACTGCACTTCGATTATGATGGCCTTGTTGAGGTGGCAAATGCGTGGAATACCAGCCTGAACGATTCGTTTTTTTCTAATTCAAATCCTGTAAGCCCATCCCCTTCACCAACCATTTCAGTAGCCTGTGCCGGAAGTAATAATTTAAGAATCACGGTAAATGGTGCGTATTCAAGTGTGCAGTGGGAGTCTGGAGAATCAGGAAATACAATTACTAAGGGAGGAGGGACATATCGGGCTAAAGTTAAAGACAACTTAGGAAATACGTTTTTTACGTCGCAGGTGAACGTGCCGAGTTTAGTTGCCGCCGTTGCGGATAATGGTCTGCCCTACGTTTGCGCAGGCAACAGCTTAAACCTAACCACAAACTACTCTGACGTAACGTGGATAAACCAGCAGAATAACACGACGGTCTCAAATTCGCAGACATTTTCCACAAATTTAGAAGGGTCATACTACGTTCGTTATCGGGATGTGAGTGGTTGTGATTTTACGTCAAATGTTCTGAATGTATCGGTTAAACCACTACCCGGTACTCCTTCAATTTTAAATGACAAACCGACTACATTCTGTCAGGGCGACAATACAATTCTCCGCACGGAGACCGACAATGTCCGCTATAACTGGAGTGATGGGCAGCAAAATAAAAGCGTTAGTATCGGTAATTCAGGCGCTTACTATCTGACGGTGACTGACCAGTTTGGCTGTACGTCAGCTCGCTCCAATATTATCAACGTAACGGCAAATCCGGTACCAGTAAAGCCTGTTATTACAGCTAACGGCCCAACCACGTTTTGTGCGGACCGTAACGTAACCCTGACGGCACCGCAAAATGTATCGTATCAATGGACAAGTGGGCAAACTGGTCAGAGCATTACAATTAATGAGTCTGGTAATTTTGCCGTTCGTACGACCAATCAATTTGGTTGTACATCAGTACAATCAGATATAGTCGCTATTAAAGTGAATCCGTTACCTCCTTCGCCAGCGGTCTCAGCGAGTGGAGCTACCACGTTTTGCGAAGGCAATCAGGTAACCTTGACGGCGAGTAGCTTACTCGATGTAGTGTGGTCGAGCGGCCAAAGCGAAAAGAATATCGTTGTCACTTCTTCCGGCAACTATGCCGCACAGGCGCGCGACCAGATTGGTTGTCTTTCACCCTACTCAACCATTATCGCCGTAAAAGTCAATCCATTGCCCGCTACGCCGACAATTCTGGCAAATCCTGACCGTATTATTTGTGATGAAAGCCAGGTTGCGCTACGAGTAGAAGGGCCCTATACTGTTTTCTGGAGTACAGGCGACTCTACTCAACGTATCACGACTGGTTCAGCCGGTACGTATACGGCAAAAGTTCGTGATGTGAACGGGTGTATATCCGCTCAGGCTGGAAGTATAGCTGTTGAACTAAGGCCGCTACCTGATCCGCCTACCATCAATATTATTGGTACGTATACCCTTGAAGCAATCAGTTCGTCTAATGGCACTCAGTTTCGCTGGTATCGGGGAACAGATTCGCTGGCGTTTCAGACGGCTATTATAAAAGCTAATCAGTCTGGCACCTATACAGCCCGATCATCTACCATTTATTCGCCAATACTAACTTGCTTTTCTCATCCATCTGCTCCGCTTTCGTTTACAATTGATCTGAGTAATCGCGGGCTAAGTGTTTATCCAAATCCAAATCCTAATAAAATTGTAATCCTCGAGACTCAGGATAATCTGGTTAATGCAACGATAACGCTTTTCACGCTAACTGGTCAGCAGGTTTTTACGACAACTGTTCCATCGTTTGATGAACGGAAGCAGCTTGTGCTAAGCGGATTACCTTCCGGCTCTTATTTGCTACGTGTACAATCGGCAGATTTTGACGTTTCGAAGCGAATTCTGCTTGGATTGTAATATTAATTTCGTGTATACCGTTTAATCTAAGAAAATAGCCTTAATATTGCACTTTACCGGGAAAGTCACTTAACGCGAAATTAATGCGGCAAAGGTGATTAAGGGTTGTCTGGGCTTTTTGGATGAGTTCCTCATAGTCGCGTAAGAGGCCAGAAGCGGATTATTGATCATTAAAAAATGAAGAACAATTATCTTTTATTACGTCTGTTTGTGCTCGGCCTGGCCGTTGGCAACTTGCCGGTGTCGGCTCAGAGTACTCAGGCAGTTAAAATTACTTATCCAGAAAGTCGGGCGATTTTTCAGCGGGAAAACGATAATACCAGTACAATATATTTATCGGGAAGTGTCTATCAGCCCACCGACAGTGTTCAGGCTCGTGTTCAGGCTGAAGAAGACGGGCAGGGATTCAATACGAACTGGATTACAATTCAGCGAAACCCACAGGGCGGAATTTTTCAAGGTGCCTTAAAAGCACGGGGAGGCTGGTACCGTCTGGAAGTGCAGAGTTTTGCAGGTGGTAAAGTAATAGGAAGCGACGTTATTCGTAAGGTTGGTATCGGAGAAGTATTCATTATCACGGGGCAATCCAACGCACAGGGCTTTCTGAACTATGGCGCTTTAGGCGCTGCGGAAGACCGGGTCAACTGTGTTACTTATGACAATACAACGGCCAATTCACTAAATGATCCACCTGCGCCTACATTTCAGCAATTAAGTGCCAACTCATTAATTGGGCCACGCGGCCAAGGTGCCTGGTGTTGGGGCGTGTTGGGTGATCTGCTTGTCAAACAATATAATGTTCCCGTGCTGTTCATTAATACGTCCTGGGCGGGTACCACAATTAACAACTGGGCAGAAAGCTCAAACGGTCAAATCACCAAGAACATCTTTGCGATAGGTACACCAAATGAGAACTTCCCTCAGGGCATGCCTTATGCCAATTTAGTAATCGCACTACGTTATTATTGCTCACTCCAGGGGCTGCGTGCTGTTCTTTGGCAACAGGGTGAAACGGATAACGTTCCGTTGCACTCCACTCGGAAAGCCTATGGCGATGCCATGCAGTACATTGTCAACAAAACCCGTGCTGATACAGATCGTTATCCTGCCTGGGTTTTAGCCAGATCCTCTTATAACCTGGGTGAGGTTAGCCAGGATGTAATTCAAGCTCAAAATGACGTAATTAATACATATAACAACAATGTATTTGCAGGTCCTTTTACGGATAATATCCAGATTCCGCGGTTTGACGATGTGCACTTTGGTAACAGACCAACCAATAATCCCGGTGATAAAGGGCTAAACGATTTAGGGCAGGCATGGTATCAAAGCCTTAACGCCGTATTTTTTGCCAGTTCGCGCCCGTTGCCGCCCTTGCCATCGCCAACGCTTAGTGTTGCCTGCGCTACTACGAATAATAGCCTTACAGTAAGCCTGCCGAGTCTTTATAAATCATATACTTGGAATTCTGGCCAGACTACACAGAATATCACCGTCACACAACCGGGTGTTTACCGCGCTACGCTGAAAGATAGAACGGGCAACACCTATCTGTCGCCAATAATTGATGTGCAGAGCCCTATTCAGCCCATAACGCCGACAATTTCTCTGGCCAGTAATCCAAACAGCGTAGCGGCTCAACAGCAACAAATCTGTGCGGATTCAAGCCTGGCGCTGATTGCCAATACCTCAGCAAACAGCATAGGTACCTGGTCAAGTGATTCAAGTACCAGCATCGGCCGGACGTTGACTGCCAGAAAGGCCGGTACTTACTCGTTACGGGCACAAAACGTTTATGGCTGTAAATCCGCTCAGTCGTCGACGATAAGTTTAACGATACGACCAAAAGTGCCTACGCCAAGTGTTGAACAGATTGGAGCTTATTCATTACAGGCTGTATTGCCAGCTCCAACAGGTGGCCAGCCTGATCTATTCGACTGGCGCAGGGGCGGAGAAACAATTTCGCAAAACAGCGCAGTTATTAAAGTAGTTGTTTCGGCAAATTATTCTGCACGTACCAAAACTACGTTCACCATAAATAACAACTCCAGTTTAACCTGTTATTCAGACTTCAGCGCACCTAAACTCTTTACGTTCGATCAGTCAAATGGGGGCTTAAGTATCTATCCAAACCCATCTACGAATGGCCAGGTAACGATTGAAACGCTCGAAGACCTGCAAAACGCGGATGTGGATGTATTCTCCTTAAGCGGACAGCTACTCCTTTCCAGACAGGGCGTTTCGTTTAGCGAACGTAAAGTACTTGATCTGACAGGTTTATCGCAAGGCGTGTATCTGATTCGCGTACGGTCGGCTGGTTTCGATATTTCCCGACGTGTTATTGTCAATCGTTAGTACGTTGTTCATATTCCTAGCAGAAGCCTTTCCTTACCGAAAGGCTTCTGTTGTTTTAGGACAGTTGGTTTCAATAATTGATTTTTGAGCGTATATTTGATGTATAGCAATGACAACTAACTATCGCGCGTCTATTGGTTTTATCGCTACCTTTGCGCCGATATTCTCAACCTAATCTATGAACGCAACCTACGTACCGGCCGATTACCTGCCGGTGTTAATTCAGCTCGGTCTGGCACTCGGGTTTATTGTGACCACAATGCTTGTCACCCATGCCATTGGACCAAAGCGACATAGTCAGAAAAAAGATGATCCGTTCGAATGCGGAATTCCAGTTCAGGGCGATGCCCGTACACCGATTTCTATCAAGTATTTTCTGATTGCTATCCTGTTCGTTCTTTTTGACGTGGAAGTGATCTTCTTATACCCTTGGGCCGTCAATTTTAAGGGATTAGGGATGACAGGATTTATTGAGATGGTTTTGTTTATGGGTCTACTGCTGGCTGGCTTTTACTACATCATCCGCAAGGGTGTATTGAAGTGGGAATAAGCCTCTTTAATGAATTATAGAGTAGATTTATTCGTTGTTAAATTAAGCAAACACAACGTTTTATGGCATCTGATATTAAGTTGGCTGAGGCACCAGCGAGTTACGACGGTCCAGGTTTTTCGGCCACTTCTTTTGATAAAATAATTGGGCTGGCTCGAGCTAATTCGCTCTGGCCATTGCCATTCGCCACATCCTGCTGTGGTATTGAGTTTATGTCGACAATGGCATCGACGTATGATCTGGCTCGATTTGGCTCTGAACGTCCTAGCTTTTCACCACGACAGGCTGATATGCTACTTGTAGCAGGGACAATCGCTAAAAAAATGGGTCCGGTTGTAAAACAAGTGTATTTGCAGATGGCCGAACCCCGTTGGGTCATTGCTATTGGCGCCTGTGCTTCAAGTGGGGGTATTTTCGATACATACAGCGTACTACAGGGTATTGATCGCATCATACCTGTCGATGTATACGTACCTGGTTGTCCTCCGCGCCCTGAACAGATTCTGGATGGCGTGATGCAGGTTCAGGAATTAGCTAAAAACGAGTCGTTACGTCGTCGTAACACCGAAGAATACCAGAAGTTACTGAATTCATATAACATTCAATAAGCATAATGAGTGAATGTTGAAGCGGCTTAATGCTTCGTTAATAAGCCATTTTTAGCATTCACTCATTCGTTATTCACTCATTCACGAATTGACAATGCTGACCAACGAAGAAGTTGCGCAGACAATTATCAACCAGTTTGGCGAGGCCGTTACCGACTTCGATGACCCTTATAATCTGTTGACGTTCTCAACCAGCCGTGAGCAGATTATTCCGCTAGTCACATTCCTGAAAAACCACGCAACTTTACAGGTTGGCTTTCTGACAGATATTACGGCCATTCATTATCCTGATTCAGTCGGCAGGGAATTTTGTGTTGTATATCACTTGCATAGCCTGACAAATAATCTTCGATTGCGGGTGAAGGTTTACCTAACTGCCGATGACGTTCACATTCCAACGTTGATTAGCCTTTTTGCCAGTGCAAACTGGATGGAGCGCGAAACGTTTGATTTGTTCGGCATTATCTTCGATGGTCACCCGGATTTGCGTCGGATATTGAATATGGAGGAAATGGATTACCACCCAATGCGCAAAGAGTATCCTCTTGAAGATTCTACACGGGAAGATAAAATTGACGCTTTGTTTGGACGATAAATACTGGTGAAAGAGCGAACGAGTGACTAAGCGACCAAGCCTTGCCACTTTTTTACTCTTTCGCTTTTTCGCTCTTTAAATATGGTTTCTGAAGAACTCGACATAGCTAATAAAAACTTACCAGCCGAACAAGGTCCGGTACAGTACGTCAATGAGCTAACCACGCTTAACCTCGGCCCAACGCACCCCGCAACACATGGTATTTTCCAGAACGTACTGCAAATGGACGGGGAAAAGATTGTGTCGGGCGAACAGACTATCGGCTACATTCACCGGGCGTTTGAGAAAATAGCGGAACGTCGCCCGTTTTACCAGATAACGACGCTAACTGACCGGATGAACTACTGCTCGTCGCCCATCAACAACATGGGATGGCACATGACGGTAGAAAAATTGCTGGGTATTGAGATTCCAAAGAGAGCCCAATACATCCGCGTCATTATGATGGAATTGGCCCGACTGGCCGATCACCTGATTTGCAACGGTATTCTGGGTGTAGATACAGGTGCTTTTACCGGCTTTTTATACATATACCAGGAGCGGGAAAACATCTATGAAATTTATGAGGAAGTCTGTGGTGCCCGCCTGACAACGAATATGGGCCGCATTGGCGGTATGGAGCGCGATCTTTCTCCAACGGCTATTCGCAAGATCAAGGAATTACTGGTACGTTTCCCGAAAGTGTTACGTGAGTTTGAAAATTTATTCAACCGCAACCGCATTTTCATGGATCGTGTAATCGGTGTCGGCGGTATCTCCGCAGAACGGGCGCTGAGCTACGGTTTTACGGGACCAAACCTGCGGGCAGCCGGTGTCGATTACGACGTACGGGTCATGAATCCCTACTCATCGTACGAAGATTTTGAATTCGATATTCCTGTCGGACAAAGTGGGGATACATACGACCGGTTTATGGTTCGGAACGAGGAGATGTGGCAAAGTCTGAGAATTATTCAGCAGGCTATCGATAATCTTCCTGAAGGTTCTCACTACGCTGATGCTCCTCAGTATTATTTGCCTCCAAAGGAGGAAGTTTATAAAAATATGGAAGCGCTCATCTATCACTTTAAAATTGTGATGGGCGAAATTGATGCCCCGGTCGGTGAAGTGTATCATGCCGTTGAGGGTGGAAATGGGGAGTTGGGCTTCTACCTGATTAGTGATGGTGGTCGTGCGCCTTACCGGTTGCATTTCCGTCGTCCATGTTTCATTTATTACCAGGCTTATCCAGAAATGTGTAAAGGCCTGACGTTGTCTGACGCCATTGTGATTATGAGTAGCATGAACGTAATTGCCGGTGAGCTGGACGCATAAAACCTGCCGAAACTTATGACATCAGAGACAAATAATTCTGCTGTACAATTCACGCCTGAGCGTCAGACCAAAGCAAAGGAAATTATTGCCCGCTACCCTGAAGGCAAACAAAAATCAGCTTTATTGCCGCTGCTCCACCTGTTGCAGGAGCAGGAGGGTTGGACAAGCCCGGAAGGAATGGATTACGTTGCCCGGATGCTGGATATTCAGCCAATTGAGGTATATGAAGTGGCAACGTTCTATACCATGTACCACCTCGATCCGGTTGGTAAGCATGTTATTGAGTACTGCCGCACAGGACCTTGTTGCTTAATGGGGGGAGGAAGTGTATGCGCACCTGAAACAACGGTTAGGCATTGATGCCGGACAAACAACCGTAGATGGGCAGTTCACCCTCAAAGAAGTAGAATGTCTGGCCGCTTGTGGTATGGGACCTGTATTCCAGATTCGGGAGAAATACTACATGAACCTAACCAATGAGCGCGTCGACGAAATCATTGACGAGTTATCGAAATAACGCACAATGGCTACAAAGATATTAACTGAGCATATTAATGTTCCCGGCATCGAAAGCTTCGATGTGTATCGGAAGCAGGGTGGCTATACGGCTGTTGAAAAAGCCTTAAAGACAATGACGCCCGAAGCCATTGTTGAGGAAGTAAAAAAGGCAGGCGTTCGCGGACGGGGCGGGGCCGGTTTCCCAATGGGTATGAAATGGAGCTTTCTGGCCAAACCTGAAGGCGTTCCCCGTTACCTGGTCTGCAATGCCGACGAATCGGAGCCCGGTACGTTCAAAGACCATTACCTGATGAAGAACATTCCCCATCTGCTGATTGAGGGTATGATTATTTCATCGTTTGCACTGGGTGCCAATAAGTCCTTCATCTACGTACGTGGTGAGTTGATGTACGTAATCCACATCCTCGAAAAAGCCATTGCTGAAGCAAAGGCAAAAGGCTTTTTGGGGAAAAATATTTTGGGTAGCGGTTATGACCTTGAGTTGGTGGTTCAGCCTGGAGGTGGTGCTTATATCTGTGGTGAAGAAACGGCACTTCTTGAATCATTGGAAGGAAAACGGGGTAACCCACGTAATAAACCACCGTTCCCCGCTGTAAAAGGTTTATATCAATGCCCAACCGTTGTGAATAACGTTGAGTCGATCGCTACAACGGCGTGGATTGTTAATAATGGTGGTGATGCTTATGCCGCTATTGGTATTGGCCGAAGTACAGGTACTAAGCTGATCTCAGCGTCTGGACATATTAATAAGCCCGGCGTCTACGAAATTGAGCTTGGCGTGCCGGTTGAAGATTTTATCTATGCTGATGAATGGTGCGGTGGTATCCGTACTGGTCACAAATTCAAAGCGCTGGTTGCTGGCGGTTCATCTGTTCCCATCTTACCGGCTAATCTGGCATTAACCCTGGCTAATGGCGAGAAGCGTCTGATGTCATACGAATCGTTGTCGGATGGCGGTTTTGCAACGGGAACTATGCTAGGCTCAGGCGGCTTCATCGTGTTCGACGAAACATCCTGTATTGTGCGAAATACGTGGAATTTTTCGCGGTTCTACCACCACGAATCCTGCGGGCAGTGCAGTCCCTGTCGGGAAGGAACGGGCTGGATGGAGAAAGTTCTGCATCGCATCGAGTACGGCCATGGCCATCAACAGGATATCGATTTGCTGGTCGACGTTTCTAAAAAAATTGAAGGGAATACCATTTGCCCGCTTGGTGATGCTGCTGCCTGGCCGGTTGCCAGCGCTATACGCCATTTCCGCGAGGAGTTTCAGTGGCATATTGATCACCCTGCCGAAGCTACACAACCGGGTGCCGTTTATCGGGGCGAAATGGCCTTAGTGTAATGCAATATGGCTGAAAAGCCGTGCTAACTACTAAATTGAGTTGCGGTGAATAACCGCACTACGCTATATGGAAGACGTAAAGCCGCAATTATTAAAAGTCACGATTGACGGAATAGAAGTTGAGGTAGAGCCGGGTACTACCATTTTGCAGGCTGCTCGTAAGATCGGTCCTGCGGTGGCTCCACCGGCTATGTGTTACTACCAGCCGCTTAAAGGAAGCGGTGGAAAATGCCGGGCCTGTTTGGTTCGGGTTGCGGCCGGGTCAACTAAAGATCCACGCCCAATGCCTAAGCTTGTGGCATCCTGCCTGACGGCTGTGCAGGACGGTATGATCGTCGAAAATGAAACAAGCCCACAGGTTATCGACGCTCGTAACGGCGTAGTCGAGTTTCTGTTATTAAATCACCCACTCGATTGTCCGGTTTGCGATCAGGCCGGTGAGTGCGATCTTCAAAACTTTGCGTTCGATCACGGAAAGGCCACAACTCGCTATGAGGAAGAACGCCGGACCTTCGAAAAGCAGGATATTGGCCCTTACATCCAACTGCATATGACGCGATGCATTTTATGCTACCGTTGTGTGTATACAGCTGATCAGATCACAAATAAGCGTGTACATGGGGTGCTTGGCCGCGGAGATGCGTCCGAAATCGGAACGTATATCGAGAAAGCGATTGACAACGATTTTTCCGGAAACGTCATTGATGTATGCCCGGTTGGCGCTTTGACCGATAAGACGTATCGTTTCAAAAACCGTGTGTGGTTTACCAAACCGGTTGACGCTCACCGCGATTGTCCAACCTGCTCAGGTAAAGTTACGCTCTGGTATCGGGGCGATGACGTCATCCGGGTGACGGCTCGTAAAAACGAATGGAATGAAGTGGAAGAATTCATTTGCAATACGTGCCGCTTCGAGAAAAAGAAAACCAGTGATTGGGTCATTGAAGGGCCAACGAAAATATCGCGTAGTTCGGTAATTTCGGCCAACAAATACCGGGCGGATACTATTAAACCTAGTTTTGGTCAACGATTGGCTGCTGCCGAATACAAGGAAATTGATGATGAGCGCGATACGTCGCAGTTGGGTATTCAGCAGTTAGCGCCGGAGCGCTTTGCCAAGGTACTGCCTTCCGCATTGGAACCCGAGCCTTAAATAGTTATAGGGAGTGGAGCAACGAATTATTAAGTTACTCTGCTTTTACCCGAACGATCTTATTGGTTGACTTTACAACCTTACAACTCAGAAAATGGACTTAACCATATTGACCGTAAAAGGATTAATTATCCTCATCATATTCGCGGTAACACTTGGTATTGCAGCTTATTCTACCTACGCTGAGCGAAAGGTGGCGGCTTTTTTGCAGGACCGGATTGGACCAAACCGGGCAGGCCCATGGGGACTGCTTCAACCCATTGCCGATGCGGGTAAAATGTTCTTTAAAGAAGACTTTATTCCTTCCCAGGCCAGCAAGTGGCTATTTATTCTTGGCCCGTGCTTGGCTATGTTAACAGCCCTGATGTCGAGTGCTGTTATCCCGTTTAGCGACAGTATCCGCTTTGCCTGGAATAATATTAATTATGACGTACCGTTTCAGGCCATCGAGATTAATATTGGTGTTCTTTACATCTTTGGGGTTGTATCCTTAGGTGTTTATGGCATCATGGTGGGTGGCTGGGCTTCCAATAATAAGTTTTCTCTTTTGGGCGCTATCCGGGCTGCGTCGCAGAATATCAGCTATGAAATTGCGCTTGGGTTATCACTAATCGCAATCCTGATGATGACAGGTTCATTATCATTGCGTGCTATTATTAATGAGCAGGCTAGCTTCTTTGAATGGAATGTCTTTACACAGCCACTCGGCTTCGTTATTTTTCTGACCTGCGCTTTTGCTGAATGCAACCGTACGCCCTTCGATTTGCCTGAGTGTGAAACAGAGCTTGTTGGTGGTTATCACACGGAGTACAGTTCTATGAAGCTTGGCTTTTACCTGTTTGCCGAATACATTAACATGTTCGTGTCATCGGCCTTTATTTCAGCCCTGTACTTCGGCGGCTTCCATTATCCATTTATGAGTCTGGTAAATGGTGCCCTGGAAAACTCGCTGGGACCCGTAACGGGCCATAATATTGCTACGGTTATTAGCCTGATCGTTTTCTTTGGAAAGATCTTCTTTTTTATTTTCTTTTTCATGTGGGTTCGGTGGACGTTGCCCCGTTTCCGTTATGATCAGTTGATGAATTTAGGCTGGAAAACATTCATTCCGCTGGCTATACTAAACGTAGTGATTACAGGCGCAGGTTTGCTGTATAACTTCAAATATGCGAGCTGGCTGATTGCCGTCGTAATGATTGTGTTGGCCGTAATGTCAACGAGTCGCGCTCCCAAGCGTGAGATTGCCCCGCAGCAAAGTGTTTAAACCGTTTATGGTTTACAATAGGCGGTTAGTCGACCGAGAGTGTTGTAAACAGAAACCGTTAACTAAAGAGAATGCAACTAACGAACCGCTCAAAACAAGTCAGCAATAAGGAAATGACGCTGGCAGAGAAGATGTACCTGCCCGCCGTTTTGAGCGGCCTGGCCATCACAATCAGCCACTTTTTCCGGAAAAAGCCGACGATTCAATACCCTGAAGTAAAACGCTACCTAGGGCCAATTTACCGTGGTCACCACGTGCTTAAACGCGACGAGCAAGGGCGCGAACGGTGCACTGCCTGCGGATTATGTGCTGTTGCCTGTCCGGCAGAAGCTATTTCGATGATAGCTGCCGAACGTAAAAAAGGCGAAGAGAACCTGTATCGAGAAGAGAAATATGCGGCTGTGTATGAGATCAATATGCTACGCTGCATATTCTGCGGTCTATGCGAAGAAGCTTGTCCAAAGCAGGCGGTATATCTGCGTCACGACCGTATGGTACCCGTTTTCCAGGAACGCGACGAGGTTATTTACGGGAAAGACCGACTCGTTGAAAAAATGGACGACCGATACGTACGATCTAACAATACTGAAGTAAAAACAACACCAACCGAACCGAGTCTGACGCGGGCCGCTACGTAGTAAAAACGACCATTTCCGAGCATTGAATCATCTCCTGTCGAATCGGCAGGTATGAATAGTAACGACTCTTGATGGCAAAAATGACATCGAATTTATGACTGAGACACTTAATTTCTTTAAAACCCTGACGCCTACCGGTTATTTGTTTCTGGCTTTAACAGCTGTTACGCTGTTTAGCGCCATCGGTGTTGTTACAGCTCGGAACCCGATCTACAGCGTTTTGGCGCTCATTGCTACGTTCTTCTGTCTATCAGGTCATTACGTATTGCTTAATGCTCAGTTTCTGGCAGCCGTAAATATTATTGTGTATGCAGGAGCTATCATGGTGCTTTTTCTCTTCACGATCATGTTTCTGAATTTGCGCAAAGAAGATGAAGAGTCGAAAACAAACCTGACTAAAATGATATCCGTGGTTGTTGGGGGCGTATTGATGGTGATGCTGATTACAATTTTCCGGGCAAAAAGTGCTCAGGTACCAACAGTCAGTAGCCAGACACCATTCGACGCAAAAACGGGTCTTGTCGAAAACTTAGGCCGATTACTGTATAACGATTACATCCTGCCTTTTGAACTAGCGTCTGTGCTCTTTCTGGTAGCCATGGTTGGCGCCGTAATGCTGGGTAAGCGGGAAGCCGGAGATCGCCATTTCTGATCTGTTGGCTGTATGTATTTCATTGACATCTAATTAAGCCGCTCAGTGAGCGGCTTTTTTGTAATTAATATCTGTTTACCCTCAACCCATTCGAACTTATGCGATACCGATTTCTGCTATTCCTGTGTTTTACCTTTTTTGGTGTAAAGATTGCAACAGCGCAAAAAGAGTTATTAACGGATTCTATTCTGGTGGAAGGCCATTATCGGACCTTTCACTTTGTCAAATCGTCGAAGCCAAACGCTATGCTTATTTTTATTCTGCACGGCTCTGGTGGCGATGGGTTAGGTACTCGCAAAGGCGCAGGTAAGCTGGAGGAAAAAATTGACAATGAAAATTTGGTCCTGGTCTATCCGGATGGCTACAAACGATACTGGAATGAATGCCGGAAAACAGCCAATTCGCCGGCTAACCTGGAGAATATTAATGAGAATGCTTTTTTCGAAGGAATGATCACCTACTTCGATAGAAAATACCTGGTCAATACAGATCGTGTGTTTGCTGTTGGTACGTCGGGTGGGGGGCATATGGCGTATAAACTTGCGCTGACTATGCCCGAAAAGTTGCGGGCAGTCACAGCACTGATTGCAAGTCTGCCTGACACCAGCAATATGGACTGCATCGAAAAAAAGGTAGCTCTTCCCGTAATGATCGTAAATGGCACCGACGATACAACCAATCCATACGAGGGTGGCGAAGTAATAACGGGAAAGATCAGCATGGGATTAGTACGTTCGACTGAACGGACATTCCAGTACTGGGCTACGTTGGCAGGGTATACGAAGCCGCCTGTAAAAGAATCATTACCCGACACAGATCCAACTGATAAAAAGACAATCGAACGCTATACATACAAGGAAAAGGGAAAGCCAGAAGTTACGTTGCTGAAAGTTATCGGCGGCCATCACGACTATCCAAACGACATCAATGTGTATCTGGAAGCACTGAATTTTTTCAAACGCCAGGTAAATCCTTAGTACGTTATTGTCGTTTCCCAGAAAAATAGTATGCTTGCATAATAATTTTAGGTATTGTAATTATTCCTTTAATTAAAGGGTTATTATTGTGAATTTTCTGCTTAGTCAGTAATCAACATAACTGTTATGGATGCATACATTGTAGCCGGATACCGTACGGCTGTGGGCAAGGCACCACGGGGAGGGCTTCGTTTTACCCGCCCCGACGATATGGCGGCTGAAGTTATTAAACATTTGTTAGGTCAAGTTCCCAACCTCGATCCGGCTCAGGTTGAGGATCTGATCGTTGGGAATGCTGTACCCGAAGCGGAACAGGGTATGCAAATTGCCCGGTATATTGCCTTACTGTCATTACCTAACAGCGTACCGGGAATGACCATCAATCGCTATTGTGGTTCAGGTCTGGAAGCAATTGCTATTGCCTCCGCAAAAATTCATGCCGGCTTAGCCGACTGCATCATTGCTGGCGGAACGGAATCGATGTCGCTGGTACCGGTGATGGGTTGGAAAACGGCGCTCAACTATGAAATCGCGAAAACACATCCTGATTATTATATTGGCATGGGACTGACTGCCGAGCAAGTCGCGCAGCAGTTTAAAATTAGCCGCGATGCACAGGACGAATTTGCGCTGGAATCGCACGTCAAAGCGCTGGCCGCCCAGAAAGAGGGAAAATTCACCGACGAAATTGTGCCCATCAAGGTTAGCGAAACCTATTTCGATTCAGAAAGCGGTAAGAAAAAAACACGTGACTGGACCGTAACGCAGGATGAAGGCCCTCGTAAGGACACCAGTGCAGACGGTCTGGCAAAACTAAAACCCGTATTTGCCGCCGGTGGGTCAGTAACGGCTGGTAACTCGTCGCAAACCTCGGATGGGGCCGCTTTCGTTATCGTTATGTCCGAGCGCTTGGTAAACGAATTGAATTTACAGCCAATTGCCCGGATGGTATCTTACGCAACAGCTGGCGTTGAGCCAAAAATCATGGGTATTGGTCCAGTAGCGGCTATTCCGATTGCGCTCAAAAAAGCCGGATTGAAACAGGATGATATTGAGCAGATCGAACTCAACGAAGCTTTTGCTGCTCAGTCACTTGCGGTTATCCAGGAGTTAGGATTGGATCGTAGCCGAATTAATCCGAATGGTGGCGCTATTGCGCTGGGGCATGCGCTCGGCTCAACCGGAGCCCGACTGTCTGTACAGCTTCTGAACGAGATGCGACGCCGTAACCAAAAATATGGGATGGTGTCCGCCTGCGTAGGGGGTGGACAGGGGGTTGCCGGAATCTTTGAACGACTGAATTAAAGGGTTTTAGCATGAATTTGAGCTTCCTGAAACTAACGTATTTTCAGGAAGCTTTTTTTTGCAGAAATTTCTGTAGGCAGTCGGTTAAAATATTATTAGTATGCTTGCATACTATTTTTATAATGACGTTCTTTGTTAACGAATTAGTATGCAAGCATAACAAACTCCTCAAAAGATGATTGGTACAGAACCAAAAGCTTCGATTAAAGGTGGTGAGTTTCTGATCAAAGAAACAGATGCCTCTCAAGTCTTTATTCCTGAAGAGTTTACAGAAGAACAACAGATGATCGCGGCTACCTGCCGTGAATTTCTGGAACGTGAAATATGGCCACGGCTGAACGAGATTGATAATGCGAAATCACCCGAGCTGATTTCATCGTTGATGGACAAAGCCGGAGAATTAGGGCTACTGGGTACGTCGGTACCTGAGCAATACGGTGGTTTCGGTACCAACTTCAATACGTCGATGCTGGTAGCTGAAACGACTGGCGCGGGTCACTCGTTCTCGGTTGCGCTATCGGCGCATACGGGTATCGGCACTTTACCCATCGTTTATTACGGTAACGAAGATCAAAAATCGACGTACCTCCCGAAACTGGCGAGTGGCGAATGGAAAGCAGCGTACTGTCTGACAGAGCCTGATTCGGGTTCGGATGCCAACTCTGGTAAAACGAAGGCGGTACTGACCGATGATGGGAAATACTACGTGCTGAATGGTCAGAAGATGTGGATCACGAACGGAGGTTTTGCCGATATATATATCGTTTTCGCTAAAATCGACGAAGGTGGCCAGACTGATAAAAACCTGTCAGCTTTTATCGTTGAGCGTGGTTACGAAGGAATCACCATGAACGAACCGGAGCATAAGATGGGTATTAAGGGCTCCGATACGCGTCAGATTTTCTTCAATGATGTGAAAGTACCCGTCGAAAATCTATTATCCGACAGAGGTAATGGATTCAAGATCGCGGTAAATATCCTGAATATAGGGCGGATTAAATTAGGTATTGCGGCTATTGGTGGCTCTAAGGAGGTTATCAACAACGCAATCCGTTATTCAAACGAGCGTAAGCAGTTCAAAACGCCCATCTCTCAATTTGGGGCTATCAAGCACAAACTGGCTGAAATGGCGCTGAAAGTATATGCCTCCGAAACGGCTTCGTATCGGGCCGGTCAGAATATCGATGATCTGATCGAAGACCTCAAGGCGGAGGGTATTGAAGACGGTGCTGCCAAGTTGAAAGCGCTGGAGCAGTTTGCTATTGAGTGCGCTATCATGAAAGTTCATGGTTCTGAAGTGCTGGATTACGTAGTGGATGAAGGCGTCCAGATTTATGGCGGCATGGGTTATTCGGCCGATGCGCCGATGGATCGTTCGTACCGTGATGCTCGCATCAACCGCATTTTTGAAGGCACAAACGAAATCAACCGGATGCTGATCGTGGATATGCTGCTAAAGCGTGCCATGAAAGGTGAACTGGATTTGATGACGCCAGCGATGGCTGTAGCAAAAGAGATCATGTCGATTCCCGACTTCAATTCGGAAGAAGAGGAAGGCATCTTTATTGCTGAAAAGAAAGTGCTGAAAAATCTGAAGAAAGCTGCTTTAATGGTATCTGGAGCCGCCGTGCAGAAATTCATGATGACGCTTTCTGATGAGCAGGAGATTCTGATGAACGTAGCCGATATGGCTATCGAAATCTACGCGGCTGAATCGGTGTTGCTACGAGTTGAAAAACTGATTGGCATTAAAGGTGAAGAAGCCGTTGCCCTACAAAAACAGATGGCTCTGGTTTATCTGCATGAAGCCGTTGAGAAGGTGAATAACGCTGGCCGTGCCGCCATTACGTCCTTTGCAGAAGGTGACGAACTACGGGGTATGCTGATGGGTTTGAAGCGGTTTACGAAAATTGAACCTATGAACCTGAAAGATGCCCGTCGTCAGATTGCCGACGCTATCATTTCCGAGAATAAATACATTTTCTAAGTACCATCAACAGCTAAATTTCGCGAGCCAGCCCAAAAGGTTGGCTCGTTTGTTTTTTTAGAAAACCCTGCTGACATACGGCTGTCACTACTGGATACGACCTTTGTTACGTTCTTCAGCAACCCCAACAAAACATGACAACACAACTGTCGATTCCAGAAAATGCGTTAGTCGTTAAAGAGACGCAGCCTTTTACCGCACTTACTTTTTCTACACGTGCTACGTTACGTACGCTTGCACAACATGCTCCGGGTGTAGCCGAAAGCCTGCTTCAGGAAGCTAACCGGCTCAAGCTTTCAGTTACCGGCCCTATCCAATGGATTTATACAGGAGTGAATGGCGATGAAACCAATGAATTTCAGCTGGAAATTGCTTTGCCTGTTGGGCAGGCGGGCGAACCGTCCGACGAGTTTTCCTATAACGTTTTTCCCTCGTTTCGGTGCGCTACGTATACCCACAAAGGGCCCTGGAGCGATTTTGGCGCGCTATATGATGCCTTATTTGGGCAGTTTTATCGGGAAGGTTATCAGAACGATGGCTATGTTCGGGAGGTGTATACTGTTGTTGACCTGGTAAACCCGGAGAACTGCCTTACTGAGATTCAGATCGGAATCGCCTAAATCTTTTTTCAGATAGTAAACATGTTGGTAGCGAAGCTGGTAGAAAAGCCAGCTTCGCTACTTTTTTATACACTCCGTACTTATCGCATCTACAGAGTTCAACAACTGCCTATTCATGAAAAACAATCAATCCAATTCTAGAAGGGATTTTCTACGTAACCTGGGCGTAGGCGCATCAGCTTTTTCACTCCCCGCTCTCGGTTATGCCGATACGCAATACGTTCAGAATGAATACAACGGTCTTTATACCTTACTGACAGATGGAAACAGGCATGAGTTAGGTCAGCCAGGCCGTAAGTTAGGTATTGCATTAGTGGGCTTAGGCTATTACAGCGCGAACCTGCTCGCTCCGGCTCTGCAACAGACTCAAAACTGTCGGTTGGCTGGCATTGTGACGGGTACGCCCTCAAAAGCCGAGGAGTGGATGAAGAAATACAACATTCCGAAGACCAACGTTTACGATTATAAAACCTTCGATCGGATTGCCGATAACAAGGATATCGATGTCGTGTACGTAGTACTGCCCAACTCAATGCACGAAGAGTTCGTTGTTCGGGCAGCTCAGGCTGGTAAGCACGTTATCTGCGAAAAGCCGATGGCTATTACGCCAAAAGCCTGCCAAAATATGATCGACGCCTGTAAGAAAGCAAATAAACAGCTAGCTATTGGTTACCGGCTTCACTACGAGCCATTTACAAAAGAAGTGATGCGCCTTGGTCAGGAAAAAGTGTTTGGCGCGGTCAAATTCGTAGAAAGTAGCGATGGTTTTCGGAGCGGTGATCCAAATCAATGGCGTTTGAAGAAAAGCATGGCCGGTGGAGGTCCGCTCATGGATGTGGGTATTTATGCCGTGCAGGGAGCGCGCTACGTAACAGGTGAGGAGCCTATTTCGGTGACGGCCCAATTCGCCCCAAAAACAGACCCACAAAAATTCAAGGATGTCGAGGAAACGATGTTCTGGCAATTTGAATTTCCGAGTGGAGCCGTTTCAAATTCGACAACCAGCTATGCCGCCGGTGTTGAGCGGCTTTATGCTTCCTGTGAGAAAGGATGGTTTGAGTTAGCCCCTGCTTTCGGGTATGGCCCACTTAAAGGACGTACCAGTAAAGGACCTATCGAACAACCGGTTGTAAACCACCAGGCTGCACATATGGATGGTGTCTGCAAAGATCTGCTTGATGGTAAAAAACTTCCAGACCATGTCACGGGTGAAGAAGGTCTGCGTGATGTTCGATTATTACAGGCAATCTACCAGGCTGCTGAAACGGGCAAGAAAATTAATTTGAAAGCGTAAAGAATCGATTAACAGATAAATTCATCAAAAAAAGGTCCCGGTTGACGAGACCTTTTTTGATGAATTTACTGATTTTGTTGGGCCAAACGCTGAATACTACCTGACAGGTATCACCCGGCATGTGCTTATACTTTATAAATGGACAAACAAATCGAGTGTTGATAAATTATACCTCAATGGCCTTCGTGATGTTCTTCTTCCTCGCCAGCCGGAACCTGAATTTGTTTGCGTAGCCCACTAGCCCAATTGGCAATCAGTTTAGCTTCTTCTGGAGTTAGCTTGGCATCGTTATGAATCCAGAGATAGGAACCCAGCGGCATCCAGCCGTCTGTAACAGCTTCTCCTACTTCTTCGAGTTTATGACGCGCTTTTTTGGGTGAATACGTAGCGAACTCGGAAAAATTAAGCTCTTCTTTCCCTTCCTCAATATGATGGTTCAGCCACCAGGCTACGGGTTGAATATTATCGTACCAGGGATAGGTTGTACTATTGGAATGACAATCAAAACAGGCTCGTCTCAAAACGCTGTGAACGTTATTCGGCACAGCGTACTTCGTTGAAATGTCGTTTGATGATAGGCCTTCAGCCTGGTTTTTCTCCGGTCGGAAAAATTGAATGACAACCAGAATGGCAAGAAGTGAAAGTAAAACTGTGCGCAACATAGAGCAAATGATGGATAAGGTTAAGCTGGGCTTAAATATAACAATTTGCCTATATCCCGCTTTGGGTATTTACTCTAAGGACTGTATCAGTGGCTGAGCCTTGCGAATGTTGGTATTTAAGCGGTCCGATTCAATAAGTCCGTCCCGCAGCCGAATGATCCGGTGTGCATATTCGGCAATGTCTTCCTCGTGAGTTACCATGATAACCGTATTGCCTTTACTGTGAATCTGATCGAAGAGATCCATGATTTCGTAGGAGGTTTTACTATCGAGGTTACCCGTTGGTTCATCGGCGAGCAGAATACTTGGATCATTGACCAGCGCCCGCGCCACAGCTACACGTTGCCGCTGACCACCCGACAATTCGTTGGGGCGGTGTCCGGCCCGATTTTCCAGACCAACGTTTTTGAGGGCAAGCATGGCCTTCTCGGTGCGGTCGGCTTTGTTGTAACCCGCATAGATAAGCGGTAAGGCTACATTCTCCAGTGAAGTTTGGCGGGGTAGTAAGTTGAAGGTCTGAAATACAAACCCAATTTCCTTATTCCGTACTTCGGCCAGTTCGTTTTCGCCCATCCGGCTTACGTCCTGATTATTCAGAATATACTGGCCTGAAGTTGGTGAATCGAGGCATCCGACAATATTCATCAGCGTAGACTTGCCCGAACCCGACGGACCCATAAACGCTACGTATTCTCCTTTCTGGATACTGATGGTTATCGATTTGAGCGCGTCTACTACTTCGGTTCCCATTACGTAGCGTTTGGCGATATTTCGGGTTTCGATGATATTCATAGGTAGTTGACTATCTGGAGGCTACCCCGGCGGCAGCAGCTGCGGCCATTCGCCGACGACGTTGAAAATAGTTTCTGATGAACAAACCAGTTAATATAACAATTTCAAGAGCAGGGGTTAGCTGGTCTTCATGAACCGTAATATCCCCATGATCTTCGAAAAATTGGCGGGTCAAATCATAATTGATCAACTCTTTTTCAGATGATCCGTCGGTTTTTTCCTGAATCATATCCCATTCGCGCATCAGTACGTTATGGCGTTTCCAGAGAAAAATTTCGCCCGACGCCAGCTTGAGTTCAGCCCGTTTGCCAAAATGAAACTCGATCTGACCAATAATCTGGTCGTTAGCATTTAGATCGTGGATATTGACGGAATGGATCAGAAACCCCGTTACGTCGAATTTTAAACGAGTCGTGTTCAGATGAGCTTCCACATCCTGGCTAAACACACCGCGATGCATGCCCCCAATAACCTGACCATCCTGAATGATGCTAAGATCGCGACTAAAAGCCTCTTTTACCCAGTTTAATCTTCGGCTCATACCACACCGTTTGTTTAGGTTATAAGCAAAGCTAGCTTATTGTACGAATTTTTGGCGGCTGTTTTCGATTGACGCCAGTTTTTCCTGATAAGTTACCAGAAACGCCTGATAATCGGCTGGTGTGGTGGCCACACGAAGTTTTTCAAGTCCGTTGGCTGCATAATCGGTCAGGCTCAATTCCAGACACAACGTAACATAGGTTTTGAGCAGTTCGCCATTGTCTTCGTTGAATGGTAAAGCCGTCAAGACCAGATCGTACGCTTTCTTTATTTGCTTCTGTTGCTGTTCAAATTGTGCCGCCGAAGCCGTGATCTGAGCGTTCAGAGGAGCCAGTTGCAAAGCCCGCTGATATGCTAGTCGAGCCTGCTTTACCCGGTGCGTCCGTTCGTACGCCTGCCCTAGCCAATAATCACGTTCGGCGTAGTAGTTGGGCAAAATATATTTCTTCGCCATCGTTTCGGCTGATCCGACGCTACGTCGAAATGCAGATAAACGGATTGCCGCTACGTTTTTCAGCGATGTGGCAACGGGGCTAATCTGCACCGAATCGGGAGCCCGGCCAATACCAACTGTGCATTACGCCACTGCAACTGATCGAGAAAATCATTCGTTAGCGCCACACCCGCCACCGTTTTCAGGCTTGGTTCCTGAATCGTTTCCCAATAAGCGCCCCGGTTCGGGTCGTCGGTCCGGTACGTCGCATAAAAGGCTTTCTCAAGATCGGTCTGGGGTTTACGTTCCTGATAATAAACTTGTTTGAGTGCGTTTACGGCCGGATCCGTTTTGGCGGCTGTTTCCCAAAACGATTGCGCTAAAACAGGGTCATGAGCTTTCGTCAGCGCTATAGCCCGGTAATACATCGAGGTCGTATCGGCATTATACCCGAACGTTTCGGCCGCACGGCGATATAACCCTTGCTCAATGAGCCATAGACCCGCAATCGAGCGGTAGGCATCGCCGTTTTGCTGGTCTCCTTCGGCTAGCTGACTTATGAGATTAAAGGCTACCGGATGATTGTAGCGAGTATACTCAGCCGCGGCCCGTGCCAGCAGTAGATCGTCAGTGAAATCCTGGTTGGCCGGGTCTGCTGACAGGCGCTGTAGGGTATTGGTCAACGTAGAGTCATTCCGTTGATTGGCCAGGGCGTAGTTATATAAACTGGCAAATCGGCCTACGCTTAAGCCCTGTTTTGCAGCTTCACCTGCCAGCCACTCCGGCCGATTGGGCTGGGCTGTATCGGTCTGAGCCGCTAACCGAAGTGCCAGCGCATTCGCCTGATACGATTCGTAGGTAAACTTTGATACGTCTTTGGCAAGGGTCGAATCAGCTGCTAATACGTTCGGATGACGGGCATAAAACGAAAGCAGGTTTGACTCGGGTATTTCTGACTGATCGGCGAAACCTGTTGCCGATTTAAGGTAATAATAAGCCGAATCGGCGACGCTTGTCCGGCTATAGAGATACCCCAGATTGTTTTGCAATTCCCCATTTTTGGGAAACGCCCGGATTCCGCGTTGTAGAATTTTTATGGCTTCAAAAAAAAGATTTGTCTGCAAATACGTCTGGCTCAATCCGGCGTAATCGTGAGGCTGCGGTTGCTTTAATAAAGCCTGCTGAAAATAAAAAGCTGCAGCCGTCTGGTTATTCTGAGCCAACGCCAGTGTTGCCAGCGAATAATTTGATTTATGGTTCTGGAATTCCTGCTCAATTGCCTGTTGATAGAACGCGTTCGCTGAGGCCGACTCATTGCTTAACAGGTAGTAATCACCAAGCCCGTTGTAATAACCAGCCAGGCTCTGTCGAAACGTAATCAGGCCGCCAGAAGCAAGTAGAACAAGAAATACAACGACGGCAACAATTCGAAATAGGCTCAGTTCGAGTCGTTTGGGTTTGTACAGAATCCGATAAACAGGCCGGTTCTGCTGGTAGATCGGCCAGAAGTTGATCAGTACGTAGGCCACAAAAACAAGACCCATCGCCAAGTGGGTGTAGACGATCACATCTTCGAACATTTCTACTAATGGGTCGTTGGCGGTGGCAAAGGCATATGCCATTGTAAGAGTGGTAAGCAGTGCCAGCCCAGCGTACAGAAAAGCGCCGGAATCACGGAAAGAAACGGCATCCTGTTGCTGGATCAGGCGCCGGAATCCCCAGATACCAATCGTGACGGAGATCAGGTAAAGCAAAAATGGGCTGATTGCCAGTACGTCCCAATCGATCGATTTCGTGTTTTTGAGCCAGATCAGCGCCAGATTTAGTAGATAAAGCCCGCTGATAAACAGAAAGTTATTGATGCCCAGTGGGCGTCGTGAACCGGGTTGTGTGTTGGCTTCTTCAGAACGCCCAATAGTCGTAAGCCAAACTAATCCAGCAATGATCTCGGCAGCAATGAAGAAAATGAATCCCGTACTAAATACCAGCAATACGGGCATTCCATAACTCACTACAATGAAAGCAGGAAACTTCACGGGCGACAAAGTACCCAGCCCAAAGGCCGTAAGAAGCGTCAGTAAACCAAATGCGCCAAGTCGAATTACAATCGGATAGTCGGAGCGGAATGCGTGGAAATAATAGCTCAGTGACCCAAACAGAAAGGCTAACAAAAGAAATACGTAGTTGCTCCCCAGTCCAGGAATTTCAAGCATTTCCCACCGGAAGAAAGCCAATCCAAGGATCAGAACGGCCATACTGACCAGATAGCGAACCCGGTCGAAACGAGTAATGGCGCTCATTATCAGCACAAACGCAATGCCTATGCCAAGCAGAAAGGCAATGGCTACGTTCGGGTGGACCTGCATGGCTCCCGCCACAAACTGCTCGGAAACAGCATAGGCTTTACCAGTTACGGCATAATCAAGAAGGCCATCGGAAAAGGTATGAAACGTAACAGGAAGTTCATTTAACTCACTTAGTACGTCCCAACGGACAACATTTGCCAAACCCCGATACCAGGCAGTGGCAAACAGAATTAAACTGATAATGAATACGCCTAGACTTCCTACGTAGGCCAGTCGGTAAACTCGGCTCCACGCAGACCAGAAAAATAAAGAGAACATGAGAAAAAAACGCCCTGAGTAGTGAGTTAGTGCCTTACACCAGTGCTGTCGTTACGAGCCGTCAAAATTGGTGAGATATCCTTATAATTTAACGAACAAAAAAAGCTTGTATTCCTTATTACTAAAGGATTTCAACTTTTTAGCCGAATTTATGGAATACAGACAACTTGGAGAGTCAGATTTACAGATTTCCGCTATTACGTTTGGTGCATGGGCCGCTGGTGGGTGGATGTGGGGTGGTACCGAGCGGAAAGACGCCGTTAATGCGATTAAAGCTTCTTACGATTTGGGGGTAACATCCATTGATACAGCCCCAATTTATGGCCAGGGGACGAGTGAAGAGATTGTTGGTGAAGCTATAAAAGGGTTACCCCGCGATAAAGTTCAGATTCTGACGAAGTACGGTATGCGCTGGGATTTAGCACAGGGCGATCTAGCGTTTAAAAGTCAGGATAACGCAGGAAACCCGATTGATGTTTATAGATATTCCGGCAAGGAGAGCATTATAAAAGAATGTGAAGACAGCCTGAAGCGGCTGGGAACCGACTACATCGACCTGTATCAGATGCACTGGCCCGATAAAACCACGCCTATAGAAGAAAGTATGGAGGCCGTGCTGCGATTGATTGAGCAGGGAAAGGTGCGGCAGGCAGGAGTCAGTAATTACAACGTAGCGCAGATGCAACAGGCCGAAACCGTTGTGAAGCTAGCTTCTAATCAGGTGCCGTTTAGTATGCTGAATCAGGCTATTAATGAAACGTTAGTACCGTATTGCGTTGCGAATAAAAAAGGTATTCTGGCCTATAGCCCAATGGAACGGGGTTTGCTAACCGGCAAAATAAAGCCAGGCCATCAATTTGCCGATGGTGACCACCGGGCAACGTATCGTTTCTTTAAACAGGAGAATATTATAAAAACTGACGAGTTTCTGGAGCGACTTAAGCCGTTAGCTGATGAAAAAAATGCCAGTTTAAGCCAACTGGTTATCCGCTGGACCATCGAACAGCCGGGTATAACGGCGGCTCTGGTCGGTGCCCGGAATGCTGAACAGGCTATTCAAAATGCCAGGGCTATTGCAATTACGCTTTCCAGCAATGAGCTGGCGTTTATAGATCAGCAGTTACAAGGTCTTGAGCTTGTTTAACATAAGCGTTATTCAACAAGTGTGCTGAATGATACGTGGTGTCAGGTTCGGAGCCTAATACCACGTATCATTCAGCACACTTAAAAAACAATTTTACCCTCTCCCTGTCATTCGGGTAAGCTTCAGTAATTTTTTTGCGACTGCATTTGTCAGCTGCCCCGGTTGTAAGCGCCATTGCCAGCTACGTCCCCCCAGGCCGGGCGTGTTCATTCGGTTGGTTTCGTCAAGGTTTAAAATATCCTGAACCGGCATAATGGCCAGGCGAGCCACTGATTGCATCGTTAACCGGCAGATTTGGTCTACTACGTTCTTCTCGGTCACTTTAAAGCCAAGGTATTCGTGCATGCGTCGGTGGTGCATTTCGTCCGATTCACGAAACCAGCCCAACGTTGTATTGTTATCATGCGTACCCGAGTAGACGACGAAATTTTCCGTGTGGTTATGAACCGCATAGGTTGAGGTGGCCATGTCGTGGCCAAAACCAAACTGGATGACACGCATTCCCGGTATGCCGTAATGACGCAGATAAGGTTGTATTTCAGCAGCTTTGGCGCCCAGATCTTCGGCAATAATGGGTAAGTTAACAAACTGGCGGTGCATGGCGTGCATAAACGTTTCGATTGGTGCTTTTACCCACTCGCCCACTTTGGCAGTGGGTTCGTGAGCCGGAATTTCCCAGTACACCGCAAAGCCCAGAAAGTGATCCAGCCGGGTCAGGCTATACAGCGACATCTGGTGTCGCAGTCGATGCATCCACCATTGAAAACCAGTACGTTCGTGCTCAGCCCAATCGTAAATCGGATTTCCCCAGCGTTGACCATACTCGCTGAAATAATCGGGTGGAGCACCAGCTACAAACAAGGGTTGAAAATTCTCATCGAGTTTAAACAGCGTTGGATTTGCCCAAACATCAGCACTATTGAATTGCACGTAGATGGGAATATCGCCGATCAAATGAATTTTTTTGTCATAGCAATAAGCTGTCAACTCGTTCCACTGGCGCATAAAGAAATACTGAAGCACTTTGACTACCTCAATACGCTTATGCAGAAGTTTTGTCTGGCGTGCCAGCGCAGCCGGTTCTCGCCGGACGAGTTCGCTGGGCCAGCGTATCCAGCTGGGTTCGCCGGTTTCTTCCTGTAATGCCGTAAAGAGGGCATAATCATTCAGCCAGTCAGACTGCCAGTTACAAAACCGTTCATAATCACTATGTTGAGCGGGTGTCGCATCGCTGAGGAAGACTTCAGCCGCCTGTTGAAGAAGCGGCCGTTTCTTAATCCAGGCGGCATGCATAATATTGGGGGCGAGCACAAGAGGGCCAGCCAGTATGGTTGGAGCCGTATCACCCGACACGCTGGGCGGTTCACTGACCGTTACGTCGTGAACAGGCTGTTCATTGAATATATCTAATTCTTTCTGACTTAATAGCTTCTCATCAACCAGCTTTTCCAGGCTGATCATCAGGATGTTGCCAGCAAAAGCTGATGGACTGCTATAGGGTGAAAAACCAGCCCCCGGATCAACCGGTGTAAGGGGTAAAATTTGCCAGTACGTTTGTCCGGACGCTTCCAGGAAATCAGCAAATCGGTAGGCTTCAGGGCCTAGGTCGCCAATGCCGTGTGCCGAAGGAAGCGACGTTATATGGAGCAACAAACCACTCGATCGTTGTTGGAGCATGAAAAGAAATTGTTGAGTCAATGGTGAACGCTTAATAGTGGTTCGTCAATATGCAGGCGCAAATCGCTGTTTGCAAACTACTGGCTATCGACCCGCGGCTACTGACGGTCAACTAACTTTTGTACAAATCCGCTCCGGGGTCCTTTTGTTTATCTTTTTGCGTAAAAACCTTACTACCAAACGCATTCGGTTAGTAATCCCTCGGAAAATGAGTAACTTGTTCCTTGACCTTACGCTGTTTTTCTCCTACTTTTGCAGTCCCAAACAATGGGCAACTTTTTAAATAAGCTATAGTATATACAAATGACAACGGCAACGGCAGTCAATACGGGTAAGATTACGCAAATAATCGGTCCGGTTGTGGACGTGAGCTTCGAGGGCGAAGGCACACGGATTCCCGCCATTCTGGACGCTCTGAAAGTAACTAAAGCCAACGGACAGGTAGTAATTCTGGAAGTACAACAACACCTCGGTGAAGACCGCGTTCGGGCTATTGCGATGGACTCGACGGATGGTCTGTACCGTGGCCTGGATGTTATCGATTTGGGCCACCAGATCACGATGCCAGCGGGCGAAGGTATCCGGGGACGTCTGTTCAACGTTGTTGGCGAAGCTATTGATGGTATTCCACAACCTAAATCGACGGGTGTTGGCCTGCCCATTCACCGTAGTGCTCCCAAATTTGAGGACCTGGCTACGTCAACCGAAGTTCTGTTTACAGGAATTAAAGTAATTGACCTGCTTGAGCCTTACGCAAAAGGTGGTAAGATTGGTCTGTTCGGTGGTGCCGGTGTTGGTAAAACCGTACTGATTCAGGAATTGATTAACAACATTGCCAAGGCTTATTCGGGCCTGTCGGTATTTGCTGGTGTTGGCGAACGTACCCGTGAAGGAAATGACCTCCTCCGCGAAATGATCGAAGCCGGTATTATCAAATACGGTGAAGGATTTAAGCACTCAATGGAAGAAGGTGGCTGGGACCTGACCAAAGTTGATATGGAGGAAATGACTAAAAGTCAGGCAACCTTCGTATTCGGTCAGATGAACGAGCCACCGGGAGCCCGCGCCCGGGTAGCTCTATCTGGTCTGACGATTGCGGAACACTTCCGTGATGGTGACGGTGAAGGCGCTGGTCGGGATATCCTGTTCTTCGTTGACAACATCTTCCGTTTTACGCAGGCGGGTTCGGAAGTATCGGCTCTGCTGGGTCGGATGCCGTCGGCTGTAGGTTACCAACCAACGCTGGCTACGGAAATGGGTGTGATGCAGGAGCGTATTACGTCGACCAAACGCGGTTCGATTACGTCTGTACAGGCCGTTTACGTACCTGCCGATGACTTGACTGACCCAGCTCCGGCTACAACGTTCGCTCACTTGGATGCTACCACGGTATTGAGCCGTAAAATCTCCGAGTTAGGGATCTATCCAGCTGTTGACCCCCTCGATTCGACCTCGCGGATTCTGACCGCCGAAATCCTTGGCGATGAGCATTACAACACGGCTCAGCGCGTGAAAGAGATTCTGCAACGCTACAAAGAATTGCAGGACATTATTGCCATTCTGGGTCTGGAAGAACTTTCTGAAGAAGATAAACTGGTCGTTGCTCGTGCTCGTCGCGTACAACGCTTCCTGTCGCAGCCGTTCTTTGTGGCTGAGCAGTTTACCGGTCTGAAAGGCGTACTGGTTCCAATTGAAGACACCATCAAGGGATTCAACGAAATTATTGATGGTAAATATGATCACTTGCCAGAGGCCGCCTTTAACCTTGTTGGGACAATTGAAGATGCAGTTGCCAAAGGGGAAAGAATGCTTAAAGAAGCAGGTCAGTAGCAAAGGTTTCCGGTATATAATTTAATCTTTTGTTAACAATATACCGGAAACTAACTCTCCTCTCCGAAGTCTAATAGTTTTGATACTGGAAATCTGTTAAAGTTTTATGAAAACGATGCGATTGACGATAGGAGGGGTAGTTTTAGCTGCAAGCTTGTTTGTAACAACCAGTACGCTGGCTCAATCGCCAGTGCCATTGGTGCAATCAGCTTCGGTTGTGGGTGCTATTATCCCCGCCTTAGTACAGGATGATAACACAGCAATTACTCATCTAGACGCTGCTGTAGCTGCACTGGACAAAGGCGATAAGGCTGCAACAACGCAGGAACTTAAAAGCGGAATAGCGGGCCTGGAAGCGCAGGCACAAAGCAAACCAACTTCGTTTAAAGATAAACTGCTGGCTCAGGCGAGCAAATTAAAAGCATTGCTTCCTCTGATTCCTTCGGGGGCTCTGGGCAACGGCGTATTGGGAAAAGCAGTTAGTTTAGCGAAACTGGCCTCCGGTGGAAACCAACTTGAAGGCATATTAGCGGCTGGGTCTTTACTTGGCAAGGGAAGCCAACTGACGAGCGGTTTATCGGGAATTGGCAGTGCTCTGTCGGTTTTAGGCGGTCAATCGTCTGGTCAGTCACTGGTTACGTCTGCCTTATCGACGGTTGGTAAACTCGATCAGGGTGGCTTAATTGCCAAAGCGGCTGAACCTGCCGCCAAAACACAGATTGGCAGTGTACTGAATTTTGTAAAAGGAGTCTTATAAAAATGATGGATGATGAATTGTAAATGCGCTCTGCAACTCATTCATTATCCATTATTTATCATTCGATAGCATGACATTAGATATTATTACCCCCGACCGCAAGGTATTTTCAGGCGAAGCGACCGCTGTTACGTTTCCGGGTACTGAAGGCCAGTTTCAGGTACTGAACAATCACGCGCCGATGGTGAGTACGCTCGACCGTGGACAGGTTATTGTTGAAACCGGTTCGGGTCAGCAAACATTTACAGTTGACGGGGGCGTAGTTGAAGTTCTTCAGAACAAAGTATTGGTATTGGCTGAAGCCATTGTTGCCTAACTCGTTTTGGTTATGTACTGTCAAAAAGCGATTCACTTCCTGCAAGTGGACCGCTTTTTTTGTTGTTAATTCACCGTACTTACTTTATTACTAATTCCACTTCATCATGGCCACCAAACCATTCATCGTCGGCATAACAGGCGGCAGTGCTTCTGGTAAAACCTCATTTCTGAAAGATATTCTGAACGCCTTTCCTCACGATCAGATTTGCCTGATCTCTCAGGATAATTACTACCGTACGCTTGATCTTATTCCAATTGATCAGAACGGCGTTTACAATTTTGATCTGCCGGGTACGATTAACCATGAGCTGTTTGCCGAACACCTGAGTCAACTCCACGCGGGTAAAACGGTTGAAACGCCTGAGTACACGTTCAATAATCCCAGCGCCGTACCCCGCACCCTGACGTACCGTCCTACACCAATTATTATTGTAGAAGGATTGTTCGTTTTCCATTTTCCAGATGTTGCCAGCCAACTGGATCTGAAAGTGTATATAACTGCT
Organism: Spirosoma sp. KNUC1025; assembly: GCF_045160025.1. Taxonomy (GTDB): domain Bacteria; phylum Bacteroidota; class Bacteroidia; order Cytophagales; family Spirosomataceae; genus Spirosoma. The sequence continues at coordinate 669,710 of NZ_CP087139.1, read as the reverse complement.
AAAAACAGAATTAAACTGGATCGTCGCATGATTCGGGACCAAGCAGAACGGGGCTTGTCGGAAGAGATGATTAATTATCAGTGGAAACACCATGTACGGCCTGCCTATCGAGAATTTGTGAAGCCGCATAAGGACGAAGCCGACATCGTTATTCCGAACAACAACCATTACCAGAAAGGACTGGATGTGCTTATAGCGTTTCTAAAAACAAAAGTGGTTTAATAATAATAGCGAGGAAAGAGAAGTACAAGCGACTCTTTCCTCGCTAAACTTCTATGACAACGCCGTCGCTCTCCGGGTAGCCGGTGCAGGTAAGTACCCAGCCTTCGGCAAGATCCTGATCGGTGAGTACATCGTTGATGGTCATGTGAATACGGCCAGACAGGCAACGTGCCGCACAGGTAGAGCAACGCCCACCCCGGCAGCTAAATGGCAGCGACAGGCCTTCGTCGAGGGCAGCCTGCAAAATGGATTTATAAGCCGGCACTTGAATCTCAATATCGCGCCCTCGAAAACGTAGCAGAACGGTCCGGTCTTGTGCTATAATGGGTGGTGGCGACACAAAAATCGGCTCAACGACAAAATTCTCCCGACGAATCTGGTTAAGCTGAAAACCACTGAATACCAGCGTAAACTGCACCATCCGCATGTAATCGCCGGGGCCGCAAATATAAAACCGGATAGTTTCGGGATTAGATGTGCCAACTAAATCTGGCAGAAGACGCTCAAGCATTACGTTATTCAGCCGACCTCGAAACCCTTGCCAGTTTTCGGAGGGATTGCTCAACAGATGGAGTAGCCGAAAGCGATCCGGAAATTGATGATGGAGCTCATCTAATTCCTGATAGAAAATAATGCTACGTTCTGTTGAATTGCTATAAAGCAGCGTGACCTTTCTGGTCGAGTCGGAATATAAAACCTGTTTTAAGAGAGCAAACAAGGGCGTAATGCCACTTCCTGCCCCAACCAGTAATACATCGCCTGCCTGACTGTCGTCCAGCGTAAACCGACCTGTTGGATGTAAACTCGTTAATATGTCGCCTTCTCTCAACGTATCGTGCAGGTAACGTGAGATTTCACCATTTTGCACACGCTTTATCGTCAGACGTAGCGGTTCGCCGGGCGCCGAACTAAGAGAATACGACCGGCGAATTTCATGGTCATTGTGGTGCAAAATAAGGGTAAGAAACTGTCCGGCTCGGTAGGTGACAGGCTGATCGTTGACGGATTCTAGAAAATAGCTTCTGGCATCTGGCGTTTCGGGCTGAATCCTGACAATTCGTAAGCGAAGAAAATCGTCGGCCATAGGGTAGGTTGCTTTTCCCAAAACTAATCAAATACGATCGAGTGTTTGAAACCCCAAACGATTTACTGAAATTCGCCCGGCGTGGATTGTCTGATGCGGATAGATTCGTTCTGCTGAAACCAGTAACTGCCAATGGCGTAGTGACATTTTCAACCCGACAGTTGTTTAGAGTAAAACCGAGTTCATAAAATCAATGGAAGCACTCCTGGAAGAAGTACAACGAGTAGGGTACGTCAATAAGCCCGTTGCGGAAGACATAGATTTAGTAGCTGAAATAAATCGGCTCAAAAAAGAAAAGAACGCTGTTATCCTGGCGCACTATTACGTAGATGGCGCTATTCAGGACATAGCCGACTACATTGGCGATAGCCTTGGGTTGAGTCAGCAGGCAGCCGCTACCCCCGCCGATATGATTGTGTTTTGTGGGGTGCATTTTATGGGCGAAACAGCTAAGGTGCTCTCTCCTCAGAAGAAAGTCGTCATTCCGGATTTAAACGCGGGATGCTCCCTGGCTGATTCAGCGCCTGCCGATAAATTCGCGGAGTTTAAAGCACAGTATCCCGATCATATTGTACTGTCGTATATCAACTGTTCTGCCGAAATCAAAGCGCTTTCCGATATCATCGTTACGTCGTCGAACGCGCTGAAAATAGTAGAGAGTTTGCCCAAAGACCAGAAAATCATTTTCGCGCCCGATGCCAATCTGGGTCGGTTTGTTTCGAAAAAAACGGGTCGGGATATGGTGTTGTGGGACGGAGCCTGCATCGTTCACATCGATATTTCGCTCGAAAAGCTACACAAGCTTCGGGTCGAATACCCTGAGGCCAAATTCATTGCCCACCCCGAATGCCAGGAGCATATCCTGAGCGAAGCCGATTACGTTGGATCGACAACGGCTCTGCTGAAATACGTCGTTGATAGCCCTGAGCAGACGTTTATTGTGGGAACCGAAGCGGGGATTCTGCATAAGATGAAGCAGGCCGTACCACACAAGAAAATTATTCCGGCTCCAGCTAGTCAGAACAATACCTGTGCCTGTTCCGAATGCCCGTATATGAAGATGAATACGCTCGAAAAACTGTACAATTGCATGCTGTATGAACAACCGGAAATTATTGTGCCGGAAGATGTACGGCTGAAAGCGTATGAATCCGTAGCGCGGATGCTGGAGTTGAGTAAGTGATTGAAATCATATTAGTAATTAGCAAGCCCACCCTCCTCTGACTACTGACCATAAAAAGGTAGTCGTTCAATTGCCAAAAACAATGCCCCATCAATTCGATTTTTTAGTTATCGGCTCCGGGATTGCGGGCCTGAGCTACGCCACTAAACTGGCCATGCATTTTGAAAAGCTACAGCAGCCCGTTCGTATAGGCGTCATTACAAAGGTTCAGGCCGATGAAACCAATACTAAATACGCTCAGGGCGGTATTGCGGCAGTATGGTCGGATGATGACTCCTTTGAGAAGCATATCGAGGATACGATGGTGGCTGGCGATTTTCTGAGCGACCGCCGTATCGTTGAAATTGTGGTTCGTGAAGCCCCCGTTCGCATTCAGGAGCTGATCGATTACGGTACCCGCTTCGACAAAGAGCATGGAAGTTCCGACTACGATCTGGCAAAAGAAGGAGGGCACTCTGATTTTCGCATTCTTCATTTCAAAGACATTACTGGTGCCGAGATTGAACGGGCTTTGCTCGAAAAAGCCAACTCCCTGAAAGCCATTGAGATTTTCACGCATTTCTATGCCGTAGAGCTTATTACACGTCACCAGCTTGGTGAAACCGTTCATCGGTACGACACCGATAATAAATGCTTTGGGGCATACGTACTGAACACGCAGACGGGTAAAGTCGAACAATTTCTGGCTAAAACAACCTTGCTGGCCACCGGTGGTATTGGCAATATTTACCAAAGCACAACAAATCCCAGTATTGCCACTGGCGACGGAATTGCGATGGCGTATCGGGCCAAAGGCATTGGCAAAGACATGGAATTTATTCAGTTCCATCCAACGGCGCTATATGAGCCTGGAAAGAAACCAAACTTCCTGATTTCAGAAGCAGTACGTGGATTTGGCGGAGTTTTGCGTAACAAAAAAGGGGAAACGTTCATGGAAAACTACGATCCACGACTGTCACTGGCCCCGCGCGATATTGTTGCCCGTGCCATTGACTCTGGAAATGAAAAAGTCAGGGGACTCGCATGTTTATCTGGATGTTACTCATTGCGATTACGAAAAATTCATCGAGCATTTTCCTACCATTACCGCGTATTGCCGGGATCAACTTGGCCTTGATTTGCGCAAAGACTATATCCCGGTCGTGCCTGCGCAGCATTATCTGTGTGGGGGAATTCGAGTTAATGAGTGGGGACAAACGAACATTCAGTTTTTGTATGCCGTAGGTGAGTGCTCCTGTACAGGTCTGCACGGCGCCAACCGGTTAGCCTCTAACTCACTGCTGGAAGCGGTTGTGTTCGGTCATCGGGCTTATGAAAAAACCGTTGCTCTACTGGACCAGGCTGTTTCGCCGGATAATATTCCAGAATGGAACGATGCAGGAACAACCCACCCTGAAGAGTTGGTGCTCGTGACAGAGATGAAGAAAGAGCTGGAATCGATCATGTCGAACTACGTTGGAATTGTACGTAGCAACCGGCGTTTAAAACGCGCTATGGACAGGCTTGAGTTAATTTACCTGGAGCATGAGGAATTGTATCGGCAATCCAAAGTTTCGGTACCGGTCTGTGAATTACGGAACATGATTGAAGTGGCCTATCTCGTCATTAAAATGGCAATGGCCCGTCGCGAAAACACCGGCCTGCATTTTAATCTGGATCATGTAAATAATTAATGCTGCGTAAATTTCACCCACCTAACTTTGCCCGCCAATTGGCTACATCAGTCCGTATTGCCGGGTAATGTTCTGCAGAAATGCCTCACGCCATGAACCAGCAAGATATTATTGACTTCATCAACCAGAGCGATAGTCCAAAAATCAAATATGCATTTACGGATATTGACGGCGTACTGCGCGGTAAGATCATTCATCGGCAGAAGTTTCTGGACGGACTGACCGACGGATTTGGCTTCTGCGACGTGGTTTGGGGATGGGATTCGTCCGACACTCCTTACGATAACGGACGTACTACTGGCTGGCATTCTGGTTACCCAGATGCCCCGGTTAAGATTGATGTATCGACCTTTCGGCAATTGCCCTGGGAAGATAATATTCCATTTTTTTTAGCTGATTTCAGTCAGGTTGCCGATAAGCAATCCAATACATATGCGCTGGCCGCCTGTCCGCGTAGCTTGCTCAAGCGTATAGCCCGGCAAAGTCAGCAAATGGGTTTTCATGCTGAATTTGCGCAGGAGTTTGAATGGTTCAACTTCCGTGAAACGCCCCAAAGTTTACAGGAGAAGAGCTTTCTAAAACTGGAGCCACTAACGCCCGGTATGTTTGGTTACTCGATCCTGCGCCCTTCGCTCGAAAGTGCCTTTTACCATGATTTGTTTGACCTGCTGGCCCAGTTTGATATTCCTCTGGAAGGGCTGCACACCGAGACCGGCCCTGGCGTTTACGAGGCCGCTATCATGCACGACGAAGTTGTCCGTGCCGCCGATAAAGCGGTTCTGTTTAAAACAGCGGTCAAGGAAATTGCGTATCGCCACGGCATTGTCGCTACGTTTATGGCGAAATGGAATGCCGACTTGCCAGGTTGTAGTGGGCATATTCACCAGAGTTTATGGAATCCAGCACAAACGGAAAACCTGTTTTTCGATACGGGCAAGCCCAACCGGATGAGCGAGCTAATGCGTCAATACATTGCTGGTCAGTTGTTTTGCCTACCGCATATTACGCCCATGTTTGCGCCGACTATCAACAGCTACAAACGGCTGGTTGAAGGAGCCTGGGCACCCACTACCGTAACCTGGTCGGTTGATAACCGCACCACGGCGCTTCGTGTATTGAACCATAAGCAAGCATATACGCGCGTTGAGCATCGGGTATCCGGGGCAGATACGAATCCATATCTAGCCATAGCGGCTTCGCTGGCGTCAGGGCTCTACGGAATCCGACATAAATTAACACTTGATATTCCAGCCTCGGTTGGCAATGGGTATGCCGACAAACGTAACGGCATACTGCCGACGAATCTGGATGAGGCTACGCAGGCAATGGCCAATTCACCAATCGCGGCTGAACTGTTTGGCGCTGAATTTGTTGACCACTTTACGCGTACGCGCAACTGGGAATGGCGACAGTATCTTCGTCAGGTTAGTGACTGGGAATTGAAGCGATATTTTGAAATTATTTAACCTGTAAAGACACTAGGGCTGTCGTCTCTACAAATTATTACTAATGCGTCTTGTTGATTATCAGTCTATTATAAAGAAGGCTTGGGCAGATTTTGATAACTCTGTACAGATTCACTCCATTGAAGATATCAGTGCCCGAGTTTCTACAAATCACGTTTTCAGAGTACGGTTTGAAGATGGTGGGTATATTATAGCCAAGCTGTCTTATTTTGGGAAATATGAACACTTTCTGGAAGATCACCGGATTATTCATGCCCTGTCGAACAACCTGCTTTTTCCCTTCGAGAATGTGTTGGCTAAATCGTTGGTACGCGATGAGCAAGTGTATACGTATCGATACAAAAACGGCTTTATTGACGCTTGGGTAGTGTTTTATAATCCGATTCGGATTCAGCAGAAGTTGCCAAAGCGGTTAGAAGAACACCAGATTCAAATGCTGGGCCGACAAATTGCTAAATTTCATAAGGCATGTTCACGGGTAAGTACGGTATTGCCTAAATCAAGCAAAACGTTACGTTCCGATGTCTGGGATTTACTTGATCTGTTAGATACGGAGGTTGGTCAGTTCGAGCACCGAATGCACGTTGAGGAGTTAAAACGGCAGTGCCATCTTTTTCTGGAAAATCGACAGAAACTTGTTGCGAAAACGGTTGAAACCATGCCTGTGTTCGTCGACTGGAATATCGGTAATTTCTCGGTAACCCCAAACCTTGAACTGTACTCGCGCTGGGATTATGACTGGTTTAGAGTCAGTTACCGAGTAATGGATTTCTACTTTTTCAGCCGGGTTGTCTCCAATATTGGCGACCGTACTGTATTTAGCTACGTTATTGGCCCGCTGATGGAAGACCGTTTCCTGATGTTTTTAAAGGAATATCATACCGTGTATCCATTGACAGAAAACGAGATTCGCTTTCTGCCCGAAGCATACCGTTTTTTCATTCTTAATTACGTGATTAAATATGGCCGGTACTTTTTCCACCGGACGTACGCGACCAAACTTCAGCGTGAAGCGTATCAAACCTATTTCCCGTCTATTGAAACCTTCGACGCCGAGAAAATCTTGAAAGCATTGGGAATATGATCCTCTGATGTCCGTTTCGACCGACCTATCATGGTGTTGAATTGATTGATGCTGAATGAGTGTTTCAGCAGCCGATGAAAGGGTTAAGCAATTGTAAAAGTTGCCGACATGAAAACAGGCCGATGTAAGACGGCAACGTAAATAAAATTTGCAGAAGCCGTAGATAAGTGGCGGAAATATCGTCTAAGTAGACAGACAATTTCTAACACTAGTATGAATCGGTTTCAAGTATTCAGGGCTCTGGCTCTCACATCGGGGCTATTGACATTTATTTCCTGTAACAACAGCGACGACTCGGTTAACCCCACGACAACGAGTACCACCACATCCGTTGGTGATGGGGTGCCGGATGTATATAAAAAGATTTACGGGGCTTCCAGCATTACCACCGATGGCACCTATGTGTACATCAAAACAACCGGAACGCCCGACCACAAAAGTGCTTATTTTCCAACATCGAATAGTCTGTACGAAAATTTTACGGGTACTACGTTCGGCGGAAACAAGTTCTCTAAAAACCCTAACTCGATTGCGTCGCAAAACTTCACGTTTAAAATTCCGCTAAGTCCTAAAGCCGCTACTACCCATACCGCAACCAGCTTAGGGGCCATTGGCGTTTCGTTGAATGGGGTTCCTTTTTTCAATCAATACGCTGGTAATAATCAACCGCTAACAAACGAAGTGTTATCATTTGACCAATGGTGGGGTCATCCGGCTCAAACGAATGAATACCACTATCATGTGGAACCCTTATATCTGACTACAGTAAAAGCTTCAAAATCCGCTTTACTGGGTTTTTTACTGGATGGATTTCCAGTTTATGGGCCTGAGGAAAATAGCGCTACCATTTCTGGTTCGGCCTTAGATGCCTATCATGGGCATACCCATGCCACAGCCGAGTACCCCAATGGTATCTATCATTATCACATTACGGCAAGCGATCCTTACATAAACGGAAGTGGCTATTATGGTACGCCGGGCACAGTTTCCAGATAAACTGATATTAGCTGTTTTCTGTACAATGGTATCCTGTTCTGAGTCTCGTACGTCATACAGGATACCGGTATTTGATGCTTCGTCAATTCATGTTCAATTCCAGAAAGGAATCGTCGTGTTGGATAATCAGCCGTTTACAGGTATTATTTATAGGCTTTCGGACAACAAAACAGATACGCTCGAAATTGTCGGCTTCAGGAGCGGGAAAGAGCACGGTGAATGGAAGCGGTTTCATGCTGATGGTAGTCTGATGGAAAGACGCTTTTTTCGGGATGGGCAAAAAGTTGGAGAGTACAGGGCTTGGTGGCCAAATGGCGCTAAAAAATTATTCTATCATTTTGAAAATGGCGAATACAATGGCGTTTGCAGGGAGTGGTCGCATACGGGAGTATTGTTAAAAGAGATGACGTATAAGGATGGATACGAAGCAGGTAGCCAAAAGCAGTTCTACGACAACGGAAAAATTAAAGCCAATTACGTAACAATTGAAGGCAGACGGTACGGATTGTTGGGTACAAAAAATTGCGTCAATGCTACAGACAGTCTTTTCAAAAAATAGTTTGTGGGGCCTTCTCTTGCTTAGCGCCAGCTGCACCCAGCACGACGGGATAAGCAAATTGCCTTATTATAACACTCCAACTTTTACGCCCATTTTTGTTGATTCTGAAAAGGATCTGGCTGCTAAAGTCCCACATACCATCGGTAAATTTTCGTTAAGAAATCAAAATGGGGTAGTTATTAGTGAGAAAGATATTGAAGGTAAAATTCACGTAGCAGATTTCTTCTTTACATCCTGCGGAGTCATTTGTCCGCGCATGACAAAAAGCATGAAGCTGGTTCAACAAGCGTTTGTTGACGACGAAACTCTAGTGTTGCTTTCCTACAGTGTTACTCCCTGGATTGATAGTGTAGCAAGGTTGAAGACCTACAGCCTGACCAATGGTATATCATCGAAAAACTGGCATTTATTAACGGGTAAAAAAGCTGATATCTATCAGTTAGCACGGCGATCGTACTTCGCTGAGGAAGAGCTGGGATTCAGCAAAGACAGCACCGAATTTCTGCATACAGAGCATATACTTTTGGTTGATAAACGGAAGCGCATTCGAGGCATTTATAACGGTACGCTTGTGCTTGACATGCAGCAACTTATCGCTGATATTAAGACATTACAGAAAGAATCTGATTGAAAATTCGGCTAGCATCGTACTTTTACGAATAATCTATAGGTAAGCGTAAGCTCTTCTGTTATTTTATTCTCTTATGCAACTTGTTGATTTCAAAACAGTAGCGGCCAACTATAAAGTCATTTTCTTCGATGCGTTTGGTGTTCTGAAAAACTCAGAGGGGCTACTCCCCGGTATTGGACATACATTCGACTGGCTTCGGGAAACCGGTAAAGACTTCTATGTTTTGACCAACGATGCCTCGCGCGGGCCGCACGAACTGGCCGAATCCTACTACCGGCAAGGCTTCTACGCAATCACCCCAGAACGTATCATTTCATCGGGTATGCTAGCCCGTGAATACCTTGACCTGAAAGTTCGGAATGGTATCGTCGCTTATCTGGGCACTGAAAAATCAGCTCATTATCTCGAAACAACTGGCCTGACTACCTTGCCTATCAGCCATGTTGACCTAAAAGATATTGACAACATCAATGCACTCGTGCTGCTTGATGATGAAGGATTTGACTGGAATACGGATCTGACAAAAACCGTTAATCTGCTCAGAAAACGTAATATTCCGGTCATAGTGGCCAATACCGATGCTACGTATCCGGTTTCGAAAACCCGAATTTCCATTGCCATTGGAGCTGTTGCAAAAATGATAGAAGGCATCGTTGGCAAGCAGTTTATACGCTTCGGCAAGCCTGATGCACAGCTTTTTATGTTTGCCTATGAACGTCTTGAAAATGCAGCCCATATTGGGAAGCGTGATATCCTGATGGTAGGCGATACCCTTAAAACGGATATTTTGGGGGGCAATAAGTTTGGTCTGGATACGGCGCTGGTTCTGACGGGTAACACCCAACCCCAGGATGCTGAAGTATTGATACGAAGTACAGGAATCATCCCTACGTATATCTGCAAATCGATTGTGATACGTTAAGTCCTGAATATCAAATTACAGGCTTGGTACGTACGTTTTTCAATAAAATATTGTACAATATTTATGAATTTTCTTTGGCTGTTTTGTGCATTAGCAGCCCAGACTGCCGATGAATATTCTATACTATTTATCTGATTTTCAATAGTTTGAATAATTTGCTAAAAGATACGTAAACGAGTGTGACATTAAAAAATTGTTTGACAATACAAAGGTAAATACCTTTCTTTGCGCAGTTTTTTAAACTCCAACGGACTACTAAAATGTCGGACATTGCACAAAAAGTTAAGAATATTATTGTTGAGAAATTAGGCGTTGAAGAGTCAGAGGTGACGCCAGAGGCAAGCTTTACGAATGATTTGGGAGCAGATTCGCTGGATACAGTTGAGCTGATCATGGAATTCGAAAAAGAATTTAACCTGCCTATTCCTGACGACGAAGCTGAAAAAATCTCAACGGTTGGACTAGCTATCGAATATCTGGAAAAACATATTGGTAAGTAATCGCTGGCAACAGTCAACATAGTACTTTTAATACCTGGCAGAAAAGCCCGTATCATTACTATTTTGTACTATTTTGGCATAGCCATTAAAGTATCCGAAAGTCAGCGCTAACAACTATAGGGTTGGCGTTGTTTTTCTATTTTCATTACGCAGTATCGCTGTATGACATTCAAACGAGTAGTAGTGACCGGCCTCGGTGCGTTGACACCCATTGGTAATGATGTAACCACTTATTGGAACAACTTAGCCGCTGGTGTAAGCGGGGCCGGTCCCATTACGAAGTTTGACGCCAGTAAATTTCGTACGCAGTTTGCCTGCGAAGTAAAAGGGCTGGACGTTACTCAGTACATTCCCCGTCAGGAGGCTCGTAAGATGGATGCGTTCACGCATTACGCGCTCATTGCTACTGACGAAGCCGTTCGGGATGCGAATCTGAACCTTGATACAATCGATAAAAACAAAGTCGGCGTAATTTGGGGGTCCGGTATTGGCGGGCTCAAATCGTTTGAGGATGAGATGATCGATTACGCAAAAGGTGATGGTACACCCCGTATTAATCCGTTCTTTATCGTTCGAATGATTGCCGATAGCGCGTCGGGACAAATTTCGATGCGCTATGGCTTCCGGGGTACCAACTACGTAACAGTTTCAGCCTGCGCTTCCACAAACAATGCCATAATCGACGCATTCAACTATATTCGACTTGGCCGATTAAACATGTGTGTTGTGGGTGGATCTGAAGCGGCTGTGACCAAAGCGGGCATCGGTGGTTTTAACGCCAATCGAGCCTTATCGGAACGTAACGATTCGCCGGAGACTGCTTCGCGGCCTTACGATAAAGATCGGGATGGGTTTGTGTTAGGCGAGGGGGCAGGATCGCTTATTCTTGAGGAGTACGAGCATGCACAGGCTCGGGGGCTAAAATCTACGCTGAGCTAATTGGCGGAGGGATGTCTTCCGACGCATACCATATCACGGCTCCGCATCCTGAAGGACTAGGTGCCTTTCTTGGTATGCAGGATGCATTGGATGATGCAGGAATCGCGCCCACAGAGATCGACTACATCAATACCCACGGAACCTCAACACCTATTGGAGACCCGCAGGAGCTGAAAGCAATTCATCAGCTATTTGGTGAGCATTCCTTTAAAATCAACATCAGCTCAACCAAGTCTATGACAGGGCATTTGCTGGGCGCAGCCGGTGCTGTGGAAGCAATCGCGTGTATTAAAGCATTGGAACATCAACTTGTTCCGCCGACAATCAATCACTTCACCAACGACGATGAGATTGATCCGCGTTTTAATCTAACCTTCAACGTAGCTCAGGCTCGTCCTATGACAACTGTTATGAGCAACGCATTCGGGTTTGGCGGACACAATGCCATCGTCATTTTTCGTAAACTTAGCTGAGTCGTGCAACTCGCTCTGCCACGTAGTTTATTAAATCCCCTTGAGTGGTTTCGGTCTGGTAAAAAAGACTCGCGTAAAAACCTACGCCGTTCAATTGCCCATATTATCGGTGCTCGGCCTTCTAACCTGGGTCTGTATCAACTAGCCCTACGCCATACGTCGGCCTCTAAAGCAACGGCTATTGAAGGTTTTCGGGAATCGAATGAGCGCCTGGAGTATTTAGGCGATGCCGTCCTTGGTATGGTGATTGCCGAATTCCTGTTTAAGAAATACCCTTACAAAGATGAAGGATTTTTAACGGAAATCCGCTCTCGGATCGTCAACCGCGAGACGCTCAACGGCATTGCTCGTAAAATAGGTCTCGATCAACTAATTGAATACGACGGCAGCCGAACCCGTAGCTTACCCGCCCGCACTTCTATGTACGGCGACGCTCTCGAAGCTCTGGTCGGTGCAATTTACCTGGATAAAGGGTTTCAATTCTCCCGTCGATTCATTCTGAAAGACCTGCTTTCGCACTACGATATTGAGTCTGTAGTGCAGAATAACGGTAACTTCAAAAGCCGCCTGATTGAATGGGCGCAGCGTGAAGGCAAAGAAATTCGCTTTGAGATTGTCTCTGAAAAGGGAAACAGTCACTTCCGCGAGTTTATCGCTCAGGTATTTGTCGATGATGAGCCTTTTTCTACAGGAAGCGGCTACAGCAAGAAAAAAGCCGAACAGGCAGCCGCCGAGAAAGCGTTTGAGCTGCTGGCTATTAAATAAACACTTCTCATCTTATAGCTCTGTGGCGTAACAGCTGCATTCTGCCCACGTTAAGTAAGATCTCTGCCAATTTTACGTCATTTTGTCAATGAATGGCCTATATATATGTGCCCTTTAATGTCAGAATGGCGGGAATTTATATAATAATTTGGCTGGTATAGAATTTGGAATATAGATATCAGAATTTGTTAACTTATTTTCTAACACTAAACCAACAGAGAGTCATGAATACGTTAGTGCGCAAGAACAACAACTTTCCGTCGTTGATCGAAAACTTTTTTGGCCGCGACGTGAACGACTTTTTCAATGCCAATACGCCTTCATTCAACAATGTTCCGGCTGTAAACGTAGTCGAACATAAAGACGGGTTCCGGATAGAAGTGGCGGCACCCGGTATGAAGAAAGATGACTTTAAGCTGCAACTAAACCACAATAACCTGACTATTTCAGGGTCACAGCAAACGCAGATCAATGATTCGGACAACTCGAACGAACGGTATACCCGCCGGGAATTTAGTTATTCGTCTTTTCAACGCACATTCACATTGCCCACTTCTGTGGATGCCGACAATATTCAGGCTTCGTACACGGATGGCCTATTGAAAATTGAAGTGCCTAAGCGCGAAGAGGCCAAAATAAAGCCTCCACGTCAGATTGAAATTGGCGGTTAAAGGATAAACCGAATGAGCACTAAATAAAAAGCCTGTAAGGAAAATCCTGCGGGCTTTTTATTAACTTGAAACCCTTTAACAAAGCCCTGTTAAATTTTGTTAAGGACGCATATCGCCCGGATTTTTCAGGAGTCCTTTCCGTTATACAGATAGAGTAAAACTTGACTCCAACACAAAAAGAAAGCAATTAGATTTTCCAATTTAACCATGAAAAGCAACTGGAAATTATTAGCGTTGATGGCTCTTCTGTCGAGCGCAATAACGCTGGCCGCTTACAACCTGTTGGGCTTTAACAACCGGGATGTAATTTTTAACGAATCGTCACCAATTCCAACAATGACGGGGCGGCTGGCTTCTTTGCCAGGTGGACCGACTGCTGTGCCGGGCGATTTCTCTACTGCAGCTGAAGCTGTAACGCCAATGGTCGTTCACATTCGTACAACCATGACCCGTACGGTACGTCAGCAACAAATTCCGGATATTTTCCGGGAATTCTTCGGCGATGAATTTGGTGGACAACAGCGTCAACCACGTCGTCAGCAAGGTCAGGCATCGGGTTCGGGTGTAATTATCAGCAAGGATGGCTACATCGTTACAAACAACCACGTTGTGCAGGATGCTGACGAAGTTGAAGTTATTATGACCGATAAACGTAGCTTCAAAGCAAAAGTGATCGGTACCGATCCGCTGACAGACTTAGCGGTCATTAAAGTAGAAGCTAACAATTTGCCTGCTATTACGCTCGGCGATTCTGATGCGTTGAAGTTAGGTGAATGGGTACTGGCTGTAGGTTATCCGCTTGATCTGGAATCGACCGTTACGGCTGGTATCGTCAGCGCCAAAGGTCGCCGGATTGGTATTCTTGATCAGAATATCAACAAAAACGACGCTAAACCTGATTCGCCGGTAGAAGCTTTCATTCAGACGGATGCAGCTATTAATCCTGGTAATTCGGGTGGTGCACTGGTCAACCTCCGTGGTGAACTGGTTGGTATTAACTCCGCTATCGCATCGGCTACAGGTTATTACAGCGGTTATGGATTCGCAGTGCCTGTATCTCTTGTAAAGAAAGTATCGGCCGATCTGCTGAAATACGGGAACGTACAACGTGGCTATATTGGTATTCTGCCAATTGAGCTGAATAGCACAGTTGCTAAAGAAAAAGGCGCTAAAATTGGTCGTGGTATTTATGTTGAGAGCGTTGTTGAAAAAGGTGCTGCTGAAGCAGCAGGTCTGAAAAAAGGCGATGTTATCGTGAAAATGGAAGGCCAAACACTGGATTCAGACGCTCAAATGCGCGAAATCATTGGTCGTCGTCGTCCAGGTGATGTTGTGAGCGTAACGGTTAACCGGGATGGAACGGAGCGTGATTTCAAAGTTGAACTCCGTAACCGTAATGGAGGCCGGGATGTCATCAAAAAATCAGAAGTTACGGCTGCTAATACGGCTTTGAGCTCGCTGGGTGCCAATTTTGAAGACCTTTCTGCTCAGGACGCAAAACAATTAGGTGTAAGCGGTGGCGTCCGGGTAAAGAAAATCATGGACGGTAAGCTGGCTGAGACAGATGTTGAAGAAGGATTTATTATCGTAAAAGCGAACGGTAAGAACGTTAAAACGACGAAAGATCTGCAAACCATTCTGTCATCTGTAAAAGAAGGTGAAGGTCTCATGCTAATCGGCATGTATCCAAACAGTTCGCGGATGTATTACTATGCTGTTCCAGTCTAAACAGGTAGAACTTAATTATAGTGTAGCGTCAGGCTTTCAAACCTGACGCTTTTTTTATGCCTACAAAAACGGTCGGATTCTCGAACCCGACCGTATCAAATAGCTTAAAATTAGCTGACAATTGCTATTACGAATAGAAATCTTCTATTCGTAATAGTTCAGCACCTGATGACCACTCTTAGCCAGAAGCTGATCGCGACGGAACAGATCAACATCGGCCGTTACCATATCTTTCACGAGAGCAGCCAGATCATACTTCGGTTTCCAGTTCAATTGTGTCATGGCTTTCGTCGGATCGCCCAGCAATAAATCTACTTCCGTTGGGCGATAATAACGTGGGTCGATACAAACGACCGTTTTGCCAATTTCAATCGGGAAGTCTGGGTTAGAGGCACTAACTACAGTTGCTGACTCAGAAGAGCCTTCACCCGTGAAGGCAAGTTCAACTCCAATTTCGGCGAATGCCATGCGCACAAAGTCCCGGACGCTGGTAGTTACGCCAGTCGCGATCACAAAATCTTCAGGTTTCTCCTGCTGTAGAATCAAATACATCGCTTCGACGTAATCTTTAGCATGGCCCCAGTCACGTAGTGAGTCTAGGTTGCCAAGATAGACCTTATCCTGTAGGCCCAAACCAATCCGGGCTACAGCGCGGGTAATTTTCCGCGTAACGAATGTTTCACCCCGTAGTGGCGATTCATGGTTAAACAGAATGCCGTTGCAAGCATACATATTGTACGCTTCGCGGTAGTTGACGGTAATCCAGTAGCCATAGAGTTTTGCTACTGCATAAGGCGAACGGGGATAAAAGGGAGTCGTTTCTGACTGCGCATGACCCTGCACACCGCCGTATAATTCAGACGTTGAAGCCTGATAGATACGGGTTTTTTCAGTTAACCCTAACAGACGAACAGCTTCCAGAATACGTAGTGTACCTATTCCATCCACTTGAGCGGTGTATTCAGGCTCATCAAAACTCACCCGAACGTGCGACATGGCGCCAAGGTTATAGATCTCGTCGGGCTGTACTTCCTGGATGATCCGGATAATATTTGTTGAATCAGATAAGTCGCCGTAATGTAATTTGAAGTGTACGTTTTTGTCATGCGGATCTTCATACATGTTATCAATCCGCTGTGTATTAAAAAGTGAGCTCCGGCGCTTAATGCCGTGCACTTCGTAACCTTTCTTTAATAGTAGTTCGGCCAGATAGGCTCCGTCTTGTCCGGTAACTCCGGTAATTAATGCTTTCTTCATAATGTTCTATAAAATACTAAGATGGTTAAAATGGAGGATCGAAATTGTATAAAACAAATTCAAATGTAATGATTTGTGGCAAAAACATATAACTTATTTTATTAATAAGCTACGTCTAACGTCCACTTTATCAGGCTGTAATTGTGCTGATGCTATCAGCCGTCGAATCGATGCGTAATAGCGTTCAGCATCCAAACGGCGCATAAAGTCGCCAACTTTCAATTTATAAGTTGGCTGATTATAACTTAAATATGGGCTCAATTCAGGGTAATTCTGGTAAATTAATAACTTGGCAGCGTCCGCTTCCTGACGTTGATTACCTACATAGATCTGAATCCGAAAGCCTGGCGCATACCGGATTGATCTGTTTTGCGTAGCAATCGTATCAAGTACCAGATCGAGACGCCTGTTTACATGCATGGCCTCAACGGGTGCGCTTGGTTTCCGCGTTTCGCTTTTTCGAGACGTAGCAGCTGGCGCAGTTGCAGGTGGCGCAGTTGATTTAGTTGGCGTTGATGAAGTCGTTGAGTTATAAACCGGTCGTACAGTAGACAAATCTTCGTTATAGCTATTATAATCCACAACCGATCGGCTTGCCGACGTAGCCGGTCGGTTGCTGGCGCAGCCCGTTAAAATCAACAGCCCTAATGCAAAAATTTTGCCTGATCCGATACGCATAATCATCGCTTAATGAGACGTAAAATTAGCTATTTCGTCATTCAATTGTCTAGTCCGTCAAACTCTGCTATTAACCCACGCGGTATTTGGTTAATTTTGGGCATTCACTACGTACTCTACATGTTGAATATACAAAGCTACGTGTCGCTCAAGCCATATAATACATTTGGGATCGATGCTATCGCACGTTATTGGGTTACCATCAGCCACGAAAACGATCTTTATACATTACTACACCTAACTGAGTTTATTGAAACCACTAAGTTAATAATTGGCGGTGGAAGTAACATACTTCTTTGCCAAAATTTTGATGGCTTAGTTATAAAAATGAATATTCAGGGCATTGATCTTATTCGTGAAGACGATTCGCATGTCTATATAAAAGCTGGCGCGGGGGTAAACTGGCACGAACTGGTTCAGTTTTGTGTTCACAATGGCTACGCAGGCATGGAGAATCTATCTCTGATACCTGGAACGGTTGGGGCCGCTCCAATGCAAAATATTGGCGCCTACGGTGTTGAACTGGAACAGGTTTTCGAATCGCTGACGGCCGTTCATATTGCAAGTGGCGAAAAACGTACTTTTACTCATGCTGACTGTGCGTTTGGATATCGTGAAAGCGTTTTCAAGCGAGAACTGAAAGGGCAATACGTTATTACGGACGTTACGTTTCAACTCGATAAACACCCTACGTTTCATACGCGTTACGGGGCCATTCAGGAAACGCTGACAGAAATGGGCGTATCGGAGAGCAACTTGTCTATTAAAGCCATTAGTGAAGCTGTTATTCGTATTCGGCAAAGTAAACTGCCCGACCCAGCGCAAATTGGTAATGCCGGGAGCTTCTTCAAAAATCCAGAAATTTCGAAAGTTCAATTCGAAGCACTGCAAACTCAGTACCCAGCTTTGCCTGGATACCCTATTGGCGATGATGTTGTGAAGGTACCCGCAGGCTGGCTTATTGAGCAGGCTGGCTGGAAAGGGTATCGCTCCGGCGGTGCCGGTGTACATGCCAAACAGTCGCTGGTGCTGGTCAACTATGGCAATGCAACGGGCGATGAAATTTTACACCTCGCCAAACAGGTGCAGGATTCTGTTAAGGATAAATTTGGTGTGGTAATATCACCAGAGGTAAACGTGATATAAAGCGGAAAAGGGCGGAAGAATGTGAGTATCACACTTCCGCCCTTTTTTATTAACTCACCTTTCCAGATTATTCAAAACAAAGCGAAGCCGCTCCCAGTAAGCCAGCGTCGTTACCAAGGGTAGCCCGTTTTATGTTCAGGCCGTTTTTGTAATACGGATTGAGCCAGTAGTCCAGCGTTTTTTCGACCGCGGGCAGGATATAATCAAAAGAGGCTGACAGCCCACCTCCGATTAGAACTTGTTTGATATCCAGTACTTTAATTAGAGAAGCCAGGCCCTCGCCAAGCATTTCGCCTACTTCTGTCCAGATTTGCAGGGCTAGTTCATCACCTTCGGCCGCGGCCGCTACCAGACCTGTTGTCGATACACTCCCATCATCGGGCAGATGCGTATCGCCTTTGTATTCGCTTCTGCGTTCATTGGCCAGGTCCAGCAGCTCTTTTTTCCCGATGTTACGTTCCAGTACCCGACCGTTACGTGACGGGATATGTCCCGGCTCCATAGCGTTGCCGTCGCCACCCGTAAAGATTTTTTTATTGATAATAGCCGCTCCGCCAACGCCAGTACCGAGTGTAATAAAAATATAATTCTCGGTAATTTTTTCCTCTGCAAAATAGTACTCACCCAGTGCCGCTGCATTGGCGTCGTTTTCCAGAAAGAACTGTATGCCCGGAAACCGCGTGGTCAACAGCTCAACCATTGGCAGACCGTTTATTTCGGGAATGGCCGTTATTTCGAGTGGAACTGTGCGTTCTCGGTTCAGCATGCCAGGTAAGCCTATGCCTACCTTTTTCACATCTTTATTGGCCAGAAGTTGTAAAGCGACAGCGTCGCCAAATCGGTCAATGAAATGTCCCGATTGGCGCCAGCTAATGGTGTCGTGACTATAAAAATTGGAGATTTTACCCGTATTGGCATCAACAATGCCCATTTTGACGTTCGTGCCGCCGACGTCAATACCCAGATACTCAACGGAGGCCATTCGTTAGGATTAATATGTTTAGTAAACTAATTGCCAGCTTTGTAATTGATGAAGTGGGGCGCAAGATACAAAAAAGTCGTTACGGGGCCGCCCATGTGCGTAATCGCGATTCGTGGTAAACAGTTTGTTGAGCTCTTTATATATCGCCCAACTGTGGTCGAATAAGAATTTCTTCGACCACAGCGCTTTTTGAGAGGGAGTAAGCTGCCCAGGTACTGTTTGCTACGTCTTCGGGTTTCATAAATCGTTCTTCAGGTAAGTCGGTGCCTGCCCAGCTCTCCGTAAGGGTTGCGCCAGGCAACAGAGCCGTTACCTTTACATCATACGCTTTCAATTCTTCGCGCAAAACCCGGCTCATTCCCAACAGCGCAAATTTTGAAATGCAGTAAGAGCCTCCGTTTGTGTAAGCGGTAATACTGGCTGTTGAGCACATCATAAAGATGTGACCTTGTCGACGGGTAATCATATCGCTTACCAGACCGCGCGTGAGATGATAAGCGCTGGCTACGTTCGTATTCATTAATAACTCAAATGTTCCGGGGGCTTCATTGTGGATCTGACCCGGCTGAAAAGTGCCTGTATTGTTAACGAGTACGTCAACAGGGCGATTCAGCGACTGGATAAACGCCACTAACTGATTGACTCCATCCTGGGTGGAAAGGTCAGCGGCAACCGGCAATAATCCGGGGCTTCTACATCTTCGATGGAGCGTGCGCAAACAACAGCATCAAATCCTTCGCTTACAAATCGATCGGCTATAGCCCGACCAATACCTTTAGTGCCGCCCGTTACGACAATGAGTGGATTCATGGAAACGTATCTACTTTGGGTCCTTACCGCCTTAAATACACAAGGTTTAGTATACGGCGCAAGTTACGTTAGAAACCATTCTATCTTTACGAGGGTTCTCCCGAATAGATAATCCCGACTTTGATTTGCAAAACGTCGGTTTGTTCCGCTACACGCTTTTATGTCACGATTAGGCAGTTACTTTATTTTTCTGGGCACTCTCTTCCGTAACAGGGAGAAACTTAGCGTCTACTTACGGCTTATTCTCAACGAATGTACGTCTATTGGCGTTGGGTCTATTTTTATCGTCGCCCTGGTGAATACCTTCATTGGTGCCGTTACCTGTGTGCAAACAGCCTATAATCTTACCAATCCGTTTGTTCCCAAAAATATTATTGCTCTGATCGTTCGCGACAGTTCTATTCTGGAGCTGGCTCCTACGCTATCGTGTATTGTGTTGGCCGGGAAAGTAGGCTCTAATATCGCCAGTGAGTTAGGCACCATGCGGATTACCGAACAGGTCGATGCACTGGAGGTGATGGGTATCAATTCAAGCTCGTACCTGGTTCTTCCGAAAGTCATTGCTTCTGTGCTTATGTTCCCCTTATTAGTCATCATGGCAGGCTTTCTGGCGATTCTGGGCGGCTATATTGCCGGTACGTTGGCTGGAGTTATTTCACCAGAAGATTATGTATCAGGCCTACGGGTTGATTACAAGCCGTTTGGTGTTACGTTCGCGCTGATCAAAACCGTCGTGTTCGCTTTCCTGATTTCAACGATTTCGGCGTATCGTGGCTACAACGTACAGGGGGGCGCACTGGAAGTAGGTGCGGCATCAACAGCAGCCGTAACCAACAGTTGCGTAGCCATAGTAGCCGCTGACTTTATCCTGACGCAGATGTTACTGACCTAATTTATGAATGATCGAGTGATTGAATGATTGAATAGGTTTAAACGGCTCATTCAATCATTCAATCACTCGATCATTCAACCATTGAGAATGATCGAGATTAAAAATATATCGAAGACCTTTGGTGACCGGCAGGTGCTGGCCGGCATTAGTGGTTCGTTTAAGCCGGGGGATACCAGTCTGATTATCGGGGGAGCGGTACCGGTAAAAGTGTATTACTGAAATGTATGATCGGTCTGATAAAACCCGATTCAGGAGAAGTACTGTATGACGGCCGTAATTTTCTGACGACTGACCTGAACGAACAGAAAACCATTCGGCGGGAGATGGGCGTATTGTTTCAGGGATCGGCTTTATTTGATTCAAAGACTGTACTGGAAAATGTTCGATTTCCGCTAGATATGCTCACCGAGCAATCCGAGAGCGAAAAAGTGGATCGATCGATGGATTGCCTGCGTCGCGTGGGACTAGAGAACGCTGCCGAGCGTATGCCCTCCGAAATTAGCGGGGGAATGAAAAAACGGGTTGGTATTGCACGCGCCATTGTACTGAATCCCAAATATTTATTCTGCGACGAACCTAATTCAGGACTTGATCCGCTGACATCAATCAAAATTGATCAGCTCATTTCCGAAATTACAGACGAATACCAGATTACTACGGTCGTGATAACCCACGATATGAACTCGATGATGGAAATCGGAGAGAAAATAATGTTTCTGTACCAGGGTAAAAAGCTTTGGGAGGGTAATAGCGCTACGTTAACGCAATCCGGCGTAGATGAATTGAATGAGTTTATCAACGCCAATAAACTCATTCGGGAAATGGAAAAGTAATAACGTACCTACTTACTTAAATGGCTTTTCCTGTTAATTAAATTCGGGGGAGCCGGTAAGTTGTATTTATAAACCGTATAGCCCTCCAGCGACTTGATGGGATGGTAGTTGGAGAAATAAATAGGCGGAGAGAAGGGAGCTTCGGTTTCATAGTCCCGGCTGATTACGTATTGAATTCGTCCATCTTGTGTTGCTCGGTCCAGATCATCATAATTGAATGATCGACGTTTGTAAGCTGAGCCAATCACTAAATCCTGCTGGGGAACAATGCAATTCCGAAACAGGAAGGCGTTTAAATAACTGCTGTTGAACAACGTACTGTATATCAGACAGTCGGGGCATTGTTTGAGTTGATCTTTAACGTACTGAGCAACCTTCTGTTCCTGTTGGTACTGCGTCATATCGATGGGCTTGGCAAAAGTCCGCCCCCAGTTAAAATTCATAGCATTGAGGGGCACCACCCAGGCAAAGCCCAGCACTAATCCAACCCGGCCAACATTTGCCCAGTCAGATTGTGTATTTCGTAGTTGCCAAAGCGCATCGGCCATCAACACGCACGATAAGCCCGTGTATTCAGTAAAATAATTTAAGGCTGACCCCCACTTCAGCCCCGTGGCTAATGCAAAAAGAAACAAGCCAATAGTGTTCAGACCAATAAGCTGCCGCGCTCCCCGTTCGAACACGATGTAGCGAATACTGATCGCCAGGCTCGGTACGACCAGCCACACAAACGGGCGTAAATAATGCTCGACAAGGTTATACCTGAAATTAGCCAGATCTATCCCGTTGCTGACACCACGCACAACATTGGTATAAACAATACCTGCTTCCTGTTGGAAAAGCACTGTATACAGTACGATCAGAAATAGCCCATACCAGCCTAAAAAGGGAAAATTTGCCAGGGCCTTCTGCTGAACAAGACGAGGTAACCGCCAATGATAATAGGCAGGCAAATGGCGGATTGTTTGCAAAAAAGCGCAATTGCGGCTAAAAGGGCTACTAGTATTGTGCTGAATAGTAAAGACTTATTCCTGTCGGAGTTCATCCAGCGGATCACGGCGAGGAGTGTCCATACTACGAATGCATTGTATTGGCTGTCTGGTCGGGCATAAGATTGGGGAGGAAGCAGACAAAAAGCCACCAGACTGACTAAGACCGATATAGATGTTGGTGATGCTACCTTTCGGGCCAACTGATAAATTCCCCAGGCATAAATTCCGTTGAAAACCAATGAGATGCAGCGCCCAACGATATAAACGTAATACACATCGTCGGGAGTAAGTCCTGAGAGTTGGGCTACTCCCACCGTCAGATAATAATAAATCGGACTGTATTGAGTGATGGCATAAGGCGCTATCTCGGGGTTGTCGTAAAGGGGGTAACCGCTCAGCATACGTAATACGCTGTAGACAATATTACTCTCAATACCACCAATGTCAGGATTGACTAAAAATATGGTTTTAAGTCGAATGTAAATTGTTACTAAACCTAAAATTCCAGCAACGAACCATATGAGTGAATAAGTACGTTGAGCGATATACTGATACAAACTGTGTAAAAAGACTGACATTCGGTAATACCTAGGTAATCCAGAGGAGGTATCGGCAAATATAAAATAAAACAATATTTAAGCTCCGATAATAGCAACCGTATTACTATTCGGTATCTCAAAATTTCCACCGGGCCTGTAGCTTCACCTCCGTTTTATGGGCAGCACTTATCTCATCGAGATCGGAACCAACTGTATTCTGATTCGTCAGGTCCGTTCGAGCCAAGCGTGCCCAAATTGTCAAATGACGGTTTATACTATACTGTACGAGTAAATAATGCCGGATGCCCTGATAAAAATAAGCCGGAAATGAAAAGGTATACAGTACGTCCCGCTCATACACGTACTGACGGCTGTCGTAGTTGTCCGTGCCGAACAGGGCCACGCGTCCGCTTATACTTAGTCGCTTGTAATCAAATGTGGCATCCTGAACGAGTGTAAATCCGCGGGAAGGCGTTTGGCCTGAGTAGGCAAATGAGCCCCATTGCGCCCGCGAACGTAACGATAAGCCCGGCGAAAGTTTAAAATCGACGTTTAGGGCATAACTTCTTCTGGTGGTACCGACTACGTCCTTGGTCTTACTGTCAGGCAGATTCTTCTGTTTGTGCTCTTCGTGATATACGGCATAAAAGGCTGTTTGCCGATCCGGTGTATACCGTGTCTGAAGCAGATAGTCAAATCCATCGGAGGGTTTATCAACCAGATATTTCAGCCACGGAAACGTAAAATAATCAATAAAGCTGCTTAGCGCCAATTTTCGGTAAACGGTGTATTTCAGACCTATATAGGCGCCTGATTCGTTGTTTGCCCGCGTTCCTTCGCTGAACGCATTGCTATAAAAACTGTGGAAGTTGCGATCGTAATGGCGAAACACTAGCGCCAGATCCAGCTTTTTTGTCAGGCTTGCCAACGCGCCCCCAACAGCGCCAAGACCACCCGAATTGGTTTCGGAGCCACTGCTTCGGGCTACTTCGCCAAACAGGTTCCAGTTTCGCCAGATATAACTACCGTGAACGCCCACAACAAGATTGTGTTTTCCAGTAAAATCAAACTGGTTATAGGGCTGATCTCGTTTGCGAAAAAATGTATCGAAAGTGGTCTGCAAAACCAGTAGTCCAAGTTGTAATTGTCGACGATCATGATACAGTACATGAGCACCAAGATTGGTTTCAATCAAACTTCCCTGATCATCGAGTTCAGCCTGCGTACGATGCAGCCCGGAAGTTTGCAGCGATGTAGCCATACGTAATGTGCCGGTGGTATCTGTTGTGATGTTAGCGTCTCGTCGGTTTCGGCTTACCAGTAGGGTTAAATCGAGCGAAGGAAGTAGTGCATACGTAGCTGCAGCTCCTCTGAAGTAACCATTCTCTGCAAGCGATGTATAAGGCCGCACACCGAGTGTTGGCCGCCGGACCGTTTGCACCGTTTCGGCACTTTTGCCTAGCACAAACCCTGCTGATAATATCAACCCTTGGCCAACCTGTACCTGATAATCGCCAAGGAGAACGGTTCGCCACTTTCCCCGGTTCTGTAATTGCGCGTGAAATGAAACATAGTCAGCACCGTATCGATGGGCTGACGGCTGCCAGGTTAGCTGTTCGCCGGGGTCTTTTTCAAGCGTGAGCCCAAAGCTAAAAGCACGGGGACGGCTGTAGCGATAACGCACGTACCATTGGGATGAACCGCCAAGATAACGGCTCTGAAGATTTCCTTTTTTATCAGGAACGGCTTCCGAAAAGCCTTTTTGCTGTTCCAATACCTGCTCGTAACGAACAATCAGATAATTGTCGGTTGGGGTAGGGAGGTTGCCAAACAAACCTGATTCGTCCGTTACGGTCACGAATGGCAATAGCCGCCGGATCGTTGCTACGTCAAAGTCGGGTACAGCCTGTAGTTCATAAATCGATAACAAATTCCCGATCTCAGCGCGGTACGTAGTTAAGCTATTCAATTGACGCTCCGAGAGCAGGTACGTAGCTGCCAGTTCATCGCGCGTGGCACTGTTTAAGTCGAGCGGATTCGCATATAGCTGGGCAAAGGCATCATACACTGATTGATAATCAATGCCCTCCGTTTGTACTGGAAATAAGTCCTGAATAGCCTGGCTTATAGTAACAGACCGAATATTATCCTGACGTATCGAAGCATTGTTTTGAGCAAATACTGGCGCAGCGACACACCATCCTACTACAATAAGCGCAGAAACAGCTTGCAATATCCTCGTCATATAGCTTTTGCAAAGCGCTACCGTACTAAGCTTTCTTTGCGGCTATATGACGAGAATGTATTACAGAAGATACATGTATTGGATAATAAGGCACATAGATTAGGTGCCCGCCAATGGTGTTTAAGCGATAGAAATGTCAGGCAATAGTTTTCAGGCAAACCGACGTTTCAGAATTTCGACCAGTTCACTAACCTCATCGCCGTTCATATCCCAAAGATATTGGGATGCATACCGGTCCGATATCAGATCGAGTGCCTGACCATAGCTATTGAGTGTATCGATTTCCTCAACGGCCTGGTTATAGGCGCTGGTATTTCCGTTAAATAGCTGATTGATAAACCGAAACTTCTGATTCAACGAAATACTGCGGGCAACGCTCTCGATAGGAGCGCGGTGAAATGTTTCAGCAACGGTGGTGGCTTGTGCCGATTCGGTCCCTGTAGCTTCCCGCAACGTATCATTCAGCGTAGCAACGGGTTCCGATAGTGTTATGGGCTGGCTTGGCTCAGATAGCGCCGGTTGTGAGATGGCACCCGTTGGCATTTGTGAAGGCTGACTGATGGGGGCCACAGGTTCGGGGCCAGGCTCACCGCTCAAAAACATAGGGCCACCTGCCTGAGACGTATCCGCTGATTCGGCTTTCGGGTGTTCCGAGACTTCCTGAAGAGCGGTACGTATCTCCTCCTTCGCCTGGCTCACCGGTTCGGCAGATGTAGGCTGAGGAGGAACGGCAGGCGGCACACTATCGGGCGTCGCTTCCGCTGGTACCAGAGGAGCCGGTGGCACCGCTGATTCGGCAATGGTATCAAAAAAGAGCGCGCTGGCGGATTGGGAATATTATCAGGAACATGGCTCCGCAGTAAAGCTGATACGTCCATGGGGAGTTTTTCAGAAAACAGCGCTACGTACTTATCATAATGCTCCAGTTCATGACCACGCTGAGCGAGTGCCTCGTCCAGAAAACCAATGGCCTGGTTTACATACACAAACGGCTTGCCTTTGGTACGTTGGGTAATATGCGCTGGTATAAACTGATTGATTTTCGTAAAGCGGGTTATCTGCTTAAGGGCCGAGGCCGTCAGCATAAATTCGGGTTGACTACGTATTATTTCATCGAAATAAGCCCGCGGGTCAAAAATCAGGATGATCGTCCGGCGAACCGCGTCGGCCAATAGCGGTTCGAGGTGTTCACGCCGAACCGAAATATGCTGCGACACTACGTTCATGAAATGCTGGAGGGCTTCCTGAACGTCGGCATGCGCAAAGTCAAAATAATGACTGCGGAACTTCTCTGCGTCGGCTTTCCATTTATCGGACAAACTGCTAATGACCAGTAGATTAATCTGTACAATGGGTGTTAGCGACAGAATCTGCTCCCCATTGATCGTAGCATGTTGCTGGTAAAAATCAGTAGCAATCCGACGGGCGTAGGACTTGCTGTATTCAGAAAGCGCGTTTGCGTTAAACTTGTTCGACATCAGGAAAAGCCTTTGTTTTGTAAAGATAAAGTTTTCGGACGCAAACCTATTTTTGATTGGACAGAAATCAAAAACAAGATGAAGTCCTGAATAAACCTACGATGACCGCTGTCGATTTGTTTGCGTTAAGCAGGTAATCGGCCTTTAGAACGATTAACATCAGATGTTTATTGAACCCAACCGCCGACGTGAGCCCCCTCACCTCCGTACGGGCTGGATCGAACTGATCTGCGGCTCTATGTTCTCCGGAAAAACCGAAGAGTTGATTCGGCGGCTCAACCGGGCCCATATTGCGAAACTCAACGTTCAGATATTTAAGCCTGCTCTGGATACCCGGTATCACGAAGAAAATATTGTTTCGCATTCGGCACTTACAATTCGTTCAGCCCCCGTGCAAACAGCTGGTCAGATACCGGCTCTGGCCGGCAATTGCGACGTAGTGGGGATAGACGAAGCCCAGTTTTTCGACAAGGAAATAATAGATGTCTGTAATCACCTCGCCAATCAGGGGCAGCGCGTTATTGTAGCAGGCCTAGACATGGATTTCTCCGGAAAACCATTTGGTTGTATGCCGCAACTGATGAGCATTGCTGAATACGTAACAAAGGTTCATGCGATTTGTGTGGTTTGTGGCGACATTGCTCAGTATTCATACCGGCTGGTGCCCTCTCAGGAACGGGTTTTATTAGGCGAAACCGATAGCTACGAAGCCCGCTGCCGACGATGTTTTCATCTTGGGCCCGATGCAGGCCGTAAGGAATGGGCCTATGAAGACGTTAAGAATGATGAAGGATAAATAATAAATAATGAACAATGGAAAATGTATAATGAGTAGGAGAGTGAGAAGGGCATTAGTCCGCTCGCTCCTCATTATTCATACTTCTTTCTTCATTTCCCATTCTTCGTTCTCCCAAATTGGCACCTGGCAGTCACACGTTAGTTATCAGTCGGGACAATCGGTGGCTGTGGCGGGTAGCAAAATATTCACCGCTACCCGAAACGGTTTTTTCTACTACGACAAATCCACAAACGAAACCGTTACGCTTGGCAAAACCTTAGGACTAAGCGACGTTGGAATAAGTCGGCTACTTTATTTGGCCGATCAGCATCGATTGCTAATTGCCTATCGGAATGGCAATCTGGATTTTTTAACTCTGTCGGATTCAGGTGAACCCGGTGAAGTGGCTAATTTGAATGCCATCGTTTCCGCTCCAAACCTGCCGAGTTCCCGAACTATCAACCATATCAACCGCATTGGGAACTACGCTTATCTGAGCACTGACTTTGGTTTACTAGTGCTGGATTTGCTAAAAGACGAAATTCGGGATACCTATTTTAGTCTACGCACCGACGGTACGCCCCTGCCTATTTATCAGACAGCTGCCACAGCGGATAGTTTGTACGCTTTAACGGCTCCTTCAAGCCTGACGATGACCGGAAACCGACTTCGGGTCGTGCGGTTTTCGGCAACTACTAATCTTGCTGATCCGGCTAACTGGCGGCTTATTCAATCGCCTGCGGCATCGGTATCGTCCATATTAACCGATCATAATCGCCTGTACGTATCGGTTAATGGGCAGGGAGTTTTTGAGAAGGACAGTGGTACGTGGAAACTTACCCAGCGCATTACGTCGCCAATTGTTCGATTGTTTCCATCAACGACTGGCGTTATTCTGGCTACAAATCAAGCAATCACGTTGCCAGCCTCAGGAACATTTACCGGATCCGTATTAGCCGATCCGGGCGAAGTTGTGGTTGACGGTAATACGGTTTGGGTGGCCGATGCACAGAACGGTTTGTTGGCAGGCCGCGCCAGTACGTTTGAGCGTATAACTCCTGAAGGGCCAACCCGCGATCAGTTTACTTCTTTGTATGCCTATGCGCAAACGCTGGTCGCTCTACCCAATGGAACTCAGGATAACACATCCGTAACAGGACGCCAGCCACCTGCTGAGTTTTTTCGGTGCCTAATCAACGGTGGAGCAGTAGCCCGGTTGCCAACATAACAATAGGCTTCAACGCTGCGGCTTATCTGGCTTCAGAACAAAAACTGTACCTGAGCAACTTTGGTGGCGGTTTGTGGAGCCAGAGCGATGGGCAGGCGCCAGTTGCGGTTACGCTACCTGCTACGATAGGGCCATTTATTACCAGTCTGGCTACAGATCTGGCTGGGAATCTGTGGATAGCTACTGGGGGAAATAATGCGCAGTTGGCTACGCTGCATGTACGCCGATCAAACGGACAGTTTCAATCCTTTTCAAGCGTTTATCAAACAAATATTTTACAGATTCTGCCAGATGATAACGGCTTCCTGTGGATGCGGCTGGGAAATGCGGGGGGACTGCTGATATTCGATCCGCAAACTAACCGAAGTCGATTTCTGGATAACCGAAGCGGACAGGGATTACTCCCAAATAATAACGTTCGGTCATTGGTAAACGATCGTAATGGCATTATCTGGGTGGGCACCGACCTTGGCCCTGTGGTTTTTGATAACCCTTACGGGATTTTTGATGGGTTTGTAGATGCGCAGTCGCCCCTGATCAATGGTCGTCGGTTGCTGGCCAATGAAGTAATTACAGCGATTGCTGTGGATGGCGGCAATCGAAAATGGCTCGGCACGCTAAACGGCCTCTACCGCGTCGCCCCCGACGGGTCACAGTTGCTTGATACGTTCACGGCAGTCAACAGCCCGTTACCGAGCAACACCATTCAGGCGCTAGCGATTGAACCGGTTAGCGGTACTGTATTTATCCAGACCGTAAACGGGTTGGTTTCTTATCGCGGAACGGCAACAGAACCCATTCAGGAACTTAGCGGCCTGACTATTTTCCCAAATCCGGTCCGGCCTGATTTCAGCGGATCGGTCGGAATAAATGGGTTAACTGATAATGCGACCGTTAAAATTCTGGATGCTGGAGGGCAGTTGGTCTATGAAACTCGTTCGCAAGGCGGCACCGCTACGTGGAATCTGCGTGATTATCGGGGACGGCAGGCACAAACCGGCATTTACTTGATTGTCGTCGTTACGTCCGATGGTCTGGAAGGATTGGCAGGTAAATTGGCTGTAGTGCGGTAGCCGGTCAATTCCGGGCTATAAACCCGGCTGAACAAAAAGCCATTTCCTACCGTTTGCCGAATCAGGTCATTTTGCCTAATTTTGGCCAGTATTTTTAGCCAGCGTCGTCGGATGAGGTACTTTATCTGAACGGAGTGCTACAACGAAATCAATACATTCAGCATGAGAGAAATACAGTTCCGCGAAGCCCTACGGGAGGCCATGACGGAAGAAATGCGCCGTGACCCGCTGGTCTACCTGATGGGTGAAGAAGTTGCCGAATACAATGGTGCCTATAAAGTCAGTCAGGGAATGCTGGACGAGTTCGGACCGGAGCGCGTCATAGATACACCGATTGCTGAACTGGGTTTCGCCGGTATTGGGGTTGGTTCGGCCATGAACGGTCTGCGGCCTATCATTGAATTCATGACGTTCAATTTTTCGCTGGTAGCGATTGATCAGGTCATCAATTCAGCGGCTAAGGTTATGTCGATGTCGGGTGGGCAATATTCCTGCCCGATTGTGTTTAGAGGGCCAACAGGTAATGCTGGTATGCTTTCTTCGCAGCACTCGCAGAACTTCGAAAACTGGTTTGCCAATACGTCGGGCCTGAAAGTGGTTGTTCCCTCAAATCCGTACGATGCCAAAGGGTTGCTTAAGTCGTGTATTCGTGACAATGACCCGGTTATTTTTATGGAGTCGGAGCTGATGTATGGCGACAAAGGACAGGTGCCTGAAGAAGAATACCTGATTCCGATAGGTCAGGCTCACGTAGTTCGTGAAGGGAATGACGTAACGATCGTTTCCTTTGGCAAGATTATGAAAGTAGCGCTCGCAGCTGCCGATGAGTTGGCGAAAAATGGCGTTTCGGCTGAAGTTATCGATCTTCGCTCGGTACGTCCAATTGACTACGCTACCATTATCAATTCGGTGAAGAAAACGAACCGTTGCGTAATTGTAGAAGAAGCCTGGCCACTAGCCGCCATTTCGTCGGAGTTAACCTACAATATTCAGCGTAATGCCTTTGATTATCTGGATGCGCCAGTCGTTCGGGTCAACAGCATGGACCTGCCCTTGCCCTACGCCCCCACGCTCATTGAAGCCATTTTACCAAACGTAAAACGGACGTTGCAGGCTGTTGAGACTGTGATGTACAAGAAATAATGAGTCAGCTGGCCTATTAATTATGATTTGGTAGGCTAGCTAACCCATACCTAACAAAAAGAGCGCCGGTCTGATTGTCCGGTGCTCTTTTTGTTAAAAGACAACGCCCACCTGTTTGGACAAGTGGGCGTTGATTGACTCAATTGTAGGTAAAACACACGTCAATGGCATTTAGTTTAGCTTGTGAAAAATAGTAAAATTATTTTCCATTAAAATCAACTTATGCCTAAACTTGCAGAAAACTGTACTAAAATTGGCCCAAATCGCTCAATTAAGGCCTACGGGTCGAACCATTTATGAGGTGACTGTTCAATACGTTGGATCGCTGACGACATTACGTCATCGGGAGCCGACCGTCACTTTTTTCTCTAATCTGCGCAAAGCCGTCGATGCTATTACTGCCGAACTTGCCCTTAACAATTGGGCGCCTAAGGTCAACTATACAGCCGTTTACAGAGGGGTTAAGCAGCGGGGCGTATATGGCTGCGATTTTGACGTAGCAGGCATGCGGGTTTTCCGTATCAAAGTGGTGCCCCGAATACTAAACCCAGCGCTCCCGAGGCTGGGAATTGATGAAAATCCGACGAAGTGATAAGACAGGACTATAGCACCGAAGCTCCGGCTTCGGTCAGAAAGGAACTAAACTTTTCCCATCGAAGCCGGAGCTTCGGTGCTACAATGGGCATCTTAATACGCTTTCAAACTCAGATCGAGGCTTTTGATCTGGTGCGTTAGGGCACCGGAGGATATGTAATCAACTCCCGTTTCTGCGTAAGCCCGCAGGTTTGTTTCGTCGATACCCCCCGACGCTTCGGTAATAAATCGCCCATTAATCAGACGTACCATGTCGCGGATGCCATCGG
Organism: Spirosoma sp. KNUC1025; assembly: GCF_045160025.1. Classification (GTDB taxonomy): domain Bacteria; phylum Bacteroidota; class Bacteroidia; order Cytophagales; family Spirosomataceae; genus Spirosoma. The sequence goes on along the minus strand of NZ_CP087139.1, from coordinate 637,877 downwards.
GCGAGAAATTATCCAGCAGAATAATATCGACCTGGCCCACACGAAGTACTTCTTCCACCTCCGCTCGATTTCTGGTTTCTACTTCAATCCGTAAGGACCGGCCTGTTTCCTTCAGGTAAGCAACTGCTTTTGTGATGGCCGCTTCAATACCTCCGGCATAGTCAATATGATTGTCTTTGATCAGAATCATATCGAACAGGCCGAAACGGTGGTTAACAGCGCCCCCAATTTTCGTTGCCATTTTTTCGCAGATCCGAAAATTTGGGGTGGTTTTCCGCGTATCCAGTAGTTTGGCCCGCGTTCCCTCAAGTAAATTGACTAATTCACGGGTATGGGTGGCAATACCGCTCATGCGTTGCATACAGTTCAGTACCAGGCGTTCGGCGGTCAGGATGTTACGGGCATTTCCACTAACCGTCAGAACAACGTCTCCGGGCTTTATGGTCGCCCCATCCTGAAGAAGGAGGTCAAGTTTAAAAGTTGGATCAACTTCGGCAAAAATGGCCTGTGCTACGTCGACACCCGCCAGCACTCCCGGTTCTTTAACTAATAGTCGGGCCCGTTTCTGAGCATCGGCTGGAATGGTAGAGAGCGAGGTATGGTCGCCATCGCCGATATCTTCGGCTAAGGCTAGCCGGATAAATTCATGCAGATTCATACGCGCAAAGTACTTCAAGAGAAGCCATAACTCCAAGTTGTAGCTTCCGTAAACAATTGGTTTTCATTAGAACTTGCATTGTTCCTAAAATGATGCGAAATTTGTTACCCGCTAAGGAAATTTATGAAGCAACCCCGCGTCATACAACGTTTTTCAAGCTTGATGTTAGCAGCATTATTGCTGTTTACGGCGGTATGGGGGTTTAGCAATGCGGCACAGTCGAAAGCTCTGTTAGCTAAAAAAGCGGTTGCCGAACAAACCAAATCGGGAAAAGCAGCTCGCTCCGATTCGAAAGATGCCCAACTGAGTACGGCCCAGTTTGAAGCGGTCGTGACCCCCGCGGTTCAATTAGGTGATTCAGGACAAACGGCCTTTCTGCTCCCTGCACCCACGCTGGTGATTTTGCTTCTGCTGAGTGTTTCAATACGTCAGCATTTTACACTCCCGCATTTCTATTTTTCGTACTTCAAACACGTTTTTGGGCATCACATAGCCACAAATGCGCCCTAACTGTAGCACCGGGTTTGCGGCCCGGTAAGCTGGCTTTTTCTCCATTTTCATTCATTTATTTTTTCCTTAACGGACCTTGGGTCTGTTATCACTCATGCAAAACAAAACCGGAATACTTATTCTGACAGGCGTCATTGCAGCTATCTGCATTTACTTCCTGTCGTTTACGTTTGTCTCACGCGGTATTAAGACCGACGCGGAGGCTTATGCTACCAACAAACAAGGGCAGGTTGATCGTAATAAAAAACAGCATTATCTGGATTCACTGTGGAAAGAGCCTGTTTATCTGGGCAGTACGCTGCAGGAAGTCACGGAGCGTGAACTTGGCCTGGGGCTTGATCTACAGGGCGGTATGCACGTAGTGCTGGAAGTATCGCCTGCCGACATCCTGCGGGGATTGTCGGGAAATAACCGTGACCCTAAATTTAACGAAGCGCTGAGGCTGGCTCGCGAAGATCAGAAATCCAGCAATACGAGCTTTGTTGATCTGTTTGCTGATGAATTCAAAAAAATAGCGCCTGACACGAAGTTGTCCAGCATATTTGCGACAAGCGCCAACCGTAGTAAAATTAACTACCAATCGTCGGATACGGAAGTTCGGAAATTGCTGAATGACGAAGTAAATGGCGCAACGACACGGGCATTCCAGATCATTCAGGCCAGGGTTGATAAATTTGGCGTTGCTAACCCAAACATCCAGCGTTTGCCGGGTTCAGGACGTATTCAGATTGAGCTTCCGGGTGTTGATAACCCCGAACGCGTTCGTCGCCTGCTGACAGGTGCTGCCAAACTGGAGTTTACCGAAGTATATCGCCTGAATGAACTGGCTCCGGCTCTTGAAGGGATGGGGGCTTATTTACTACGTGAAGAAACAGCCCGTAAAGCAGCTTTAAAAACTACTGCGCCTACAACCGGAACTGCTGCTAAAGGGGCATCCAGCCTGGAGTCGCAATTGGCGCAGGGTGCCAAAAAAGACTCGACGGCTAAAAACGATACGGCGGCTGCATCCGCTCAGGGTACAGCGTTAACGCAACTGTTTTTGCCTGTCGGACAGGATCAGTTGGGTGTTTACCTGAAAGATACAGCTCGGGCTAATGCTGTTCTGAATGCAACAGAAGTACGGAACCTATTTCCTGCCGACGCTATTTTTGCCTGGGATCGCAAAACGTTCAAAGCCACGGACGGCAAAGAAATTCTGCCGCTTTATTTCCTGAAAAAGCCAGGCGGCCGCGCTCCGCTTGAAGGTGATGTGATTACGGACGCTGCCAACGACTACGATGATCGTGGCCGTCCGGAAGTGACGATGAACATGAACCCTGAAGGGGCTCGTAAATGGAAAAACCTGACTGCGGCAAACGTAGGCCGTCCGGTGGCTATTTTGCTGGATAACCTGGTTTATACCGCGCCAAACGTACAGAACGAAATTCCGAACGGTCGTTCGAGTATCTCGGGGAACTTCACGGTAGAAGAAACCAAGGATATGGCGAACGTACTGAAAGCCGGTAAACTGCCTGCTCCAACGAACATTGTAGAAGAAAGTGTTGTAGGGGCTACGCTGGGTTCTGAGGCCGTTACGGCGGGCGTTATTTCCTCAATTGTTGGTATTCTGCTTGTTCTTGGCTTCGTGCTGTTCTATTACAACCGGGCCGGTCTTATTGCCGACGTTGCTCTGATTGTTAACCTTTTCTTCCTGCTGGGCGTAATGGCCTCGCTTGGCGCTGTATTGACCATGCCGGGTATTGCCGGTATTGTATTATCTATCGGTATGGCCGTTGATGCCAACGTACTGATATTTGAACGGATTAAGGAAGAGCTTGCCGAAGGGAAAGGATTCAAGCAGGCCGTTGCCGATGGGTTCAAGAATGCGATGTCGTCGATTATCGACTCGAACGTAACGACCTTCCTGACGGGTGTGGTCCTGTTTATTTTCGGTACGGGTCTGATTCTTGGTTTTGCCACCACGCTGATCATCGGTATTCTGACCTCGTTGTTCGCAGCTATTTTTATCACTCGTCTGTTGCTGGAATATTATATCCGTAATGGCAAAACGCTGAGCTTTAGCTCGTCGTGGGCGAAAAACCTGTTTGCGGATTCCAACTTCGATTTCGTGTCGCGTCGGAAACTGTACTACACCATATCGTCGGTAATTATTGCTGCCGGTATCATTTCCGCTGTTTTCAAAGGATTTGGACTGGGCGTTGATTTCAAGGGTGGCCGTTCTTATGTTATCCGTTTTGAAAAGGCAGTAAGTACCGATGACGTTCGGAATTCACTGGAAGGCGTTTTGGGTTCATCGCCGGAGGTAAAAACGTACGGTGGTACAGGGATTGGTTCGAACCAGGTGAAAGTAACGACACCTTACCTGATTGATGATAACTCACAAGGCGCTGATAAGAAAGCAGAAGCGGCTATTTACAAAGGACTTAGCACCATCAGCAGCAATCCGGCCAGAATTGAAAGCTCACAGAAAGTTGGTCCAACTATCGCTTACGATATTCTGACTTCGGCTTTGTGGTCGATTCTGCTGGCTGTCGCTGTCGTGTTCGTGTATATTCTTATTCGATTCAAACGGCTGGCGTTTGGATATGGCGCTGTTGTCGCCATGTTCCACGACGTACTGATTATCCTAGCGATTTTCACCTTCTTCAATGGAATTCTGCCCTTCTCGCTCGACGTTGATCAGGCCTTTGTTGGTGCGTTGCTGACGATTATGGGTTATTCCATGAATGACACCGTGGTGGTCTTTGACCGGGTTCGGGAGTATCTGAATGAAAACCGAGGTAAAAAGGAAAGCATTCCAACGATTATCAATAACGCGCTGAACAGTACGTTAAGTCGTACGGCCGTTACGGGTTTTTCGACTATCCTGGTACTGTTGGTGTTGTTCATCTTCGGTGGTGAAACGATTCGGGGCTTCTCGTTCGCCATGCTGATTGGTGTTATCGTCGGTACGTATTCGTCGCTGTTTGTGGCTACACCGATTGTGGTAGATGCCCTGAGCCGCGATCAGGAGAAAGATTCGTCGATTCCTGCCATTGCCGAGAAGAAAACAGGCTTCGACGCTATACCCGCTGATTTTACGTCGAAAGCACCGGCAACGCCTGAAGAATTTACGGCCAAGAAAGAAAAGAAAGAGAAGAAACCGTTGATTCGCCCTTCTCAGTCGTAAAATAATGAGTGAAAGAGCGAAAGAGTGAAGGAGCGAAAGCCGTCTGGCATTTTTTTACGCTCTTTCACTCTTTCGCTCTTTCTTTCGTATCTTTCCCAATGTTTTCACCCAAGAATATTTCTTAAAACGACACAATCACCAAACTCTATTTCCTGCATGGAAACTAAATTAAAACCTGTTGATACAAGTGTCTGGCGTAAGAAGCCCCTGGCGGCTTATGAAGCCGATATGAAAAAAGTGAGCTTAAACGTGTTCTGACTCGCTGGGGATTAACCTCACTGGGCATTGGCGCCGTTATTGGAGGAGGGATTTTTGTACTAACAGGTATTGCTGCTCACGACTGGGCAGGTCCGGCTCTGGCGCTATCGTTTGTACTCGCCGGGGTTGCCTGTACGTTTGCCGCTCTTTGTTACGCTGAATTTGCGTCAATTCTTCCTGTTGAAGGATCAGCCTATGCATATTCATATGGAACGGTGGGCGAAATTTTTGCCTGGCTTATTGGCTGGAATCTAATTCTGGAATATATGATGGGGGCCACCACCGTAGCGGTGAGCTGGTCGGGTTATTTCGAGAAATTACTTCATCTCTTTCACATCGACCCGCCTATCTGGTTGATGAACGATCCCGTTACGGCACAGGAAAAAGCCGCAGCGCTTCGGGCTGCGGGTGTAGCTGTTCCCGACTTTTCCTTTGCGATGAATCTCCCCGCTTTTCTGATTGTGCTCGTCGTAACCTACATCCTCGTTCGGGGGATCAAAGAAGCTGCCAGCACGAATAACATCATCGTAATTGTAAAAGTAGCCGTTGTTATTTTCGTGATTGTTGTCGGTGCTTTTTACGTAGATACAGCAAACTGGCATCCATTTCTTCCCGAACCCGTTATCGATAGTGGCGGTCAGCAACATTACGGCTTTAATGGAATTGTGACGGCAGCCAGTATCGTATTCTTCGCCTACATCGGGTTTGACGCTGTTTCGACGCAGGCCGGAGAAGCCATTAATCCAAAGAAAGATGTGCCCTTCGCCATTATCGCTTCGCTTGTTATCTGCACTGTACTTTATATTCTGGTTTCGCTCGTATTGACGGGCATGGTACCTTTTAAGGATCTCGATCTAAAAGCACCTGTGGCGCAGGCATTTGCGGATAAGGGTTTAACATGGGCTGTGTATATTATCACCATTGCGGCTCTGGGCGGATTAACCTCAGTAATGCTCGTGATGATGCTCGGACAGACCCGGGTTTTCCTGGGTATGGCTAAAGATGGTCTGATTCCACCGGGTTTATTTGCCTCGATTCACCCTAAGTTTAAGACTCCCTGGAAAAGCACTATTTTAGTCGGTATTATTGTATCGATCGTAGCTGCCCTGACACCAATTGACAAAGTTTCGGAACTGACCAGTTCAGGAACGTTGCTGGCGTTTGCTATGATTTGCGGTGCCGTTTGGTTATTGCGGGTTCGTGAACCCAATCTGGAACGTCCGTACAGAACCCCCGTACTGCCTGTTATTGCGACGCTTGGTATCCTGGCAAACCTGTATCTGATGTATAACCTACGGACAGATACCAAAATCTCCTTTTTAATCTGGTGTGCCATTGGGTTAATTGTTTATTTCACGTACAGCCGTCGGAATAGCCACTTAAACAAACCCGAAAATCATTAAACGAATCAAGGGTTTTCTTATAATTTTTGCCAAATGCCCCCTGATATCTGCATCGGGGGGCATTTTCATTCGTCTATAGAGTAAACAAGCGTAGTTTTGCCCTGTAATGAGTGGACAAGAGTTATTTGGTTATGCATCTGCCGTTGTTGTTGGCCTGGTTATTGGACTAGCAGGAGGAGGAGGATCAATTCTGACTGTACCCATTTTTGTGTACGTATTTCACATACCAACCGTGCTGGCAACTACCTACTCCCTGTTTGTCGTTGGCTCTACGTCGTTGATTGGTTCAGTCAATCATATCTGGAAAAAACGGGTTGATTTACGCGTTACGCTGGCTTTTGCCCTGCCTTCGTTTGTTTCTGTTTATTTAAGTCGGCGGTTTCTGGTTCCGGCTCTTCCCGATCCGCTGGTTCAGTACGCCCAGTTCAGCCTGTCGAAAAGTGATGCCATTCTTTATTTCTTTTCCATTGTCATGATCATTGCGGCCAGGGCCATGATTCATAATGATCAGCCCGAGCAGGGGGAGGCTGCAGATGGACGCCCCCGCTACAGGAGTCTGGCCCTGGATGGTTTGGCAGTGGGGTTGTTGACAGGTACGATTGGCGCAGGCGGAGGATTTCTGATTGTACCAATGCTGGTCCTGCTGGCAGGCTTGCCCGTGCATCGGGCAGTCGCCACATCCGTATTTATTATTGCCATTAATTCGTTTGTAGGCTTTCTAGGTGATATTCATCATACGAATCTGAACTGGAATTTTCTCGTACCCTTTACGGGTTTATCTATCATCGGTATTTTTTTCGGAATGTATTTTGCCCGGTTTGTTGCGCCCGATAAGCTCAAAAAAGGATTCGGCTGGTTTGTGCTAACCGTGGCGTTTTATATGATCATCCGGGAAATTTTGTAACGTGGGTAGTTTTCCCGCAATTGGCTACACATCAAAACGGACCAAGTGTCTGTATTACGTATGATAATCGAACAACTATATACAGGCTGCCTGGCGCAAGGAGCATACTATATTGAAAGCAAAGGCGAAGCGGCAATTATTGACCCGCTTCGCGAAACAGCACCCTACCTTCGGAAAGCGGAGAAAGCCGGTGCTCAAATCAAGTATGTTTTTGAGACGCACTTTCATGCTGACTTCGTATCGGGTCATCTGGATTTAGCACAAAAAACCGGTGCGACAATTGTATACGGTCCTAACGCCAATACAAGCTATAACGCCTATCATGCTACTGACGGCGAATCATTTGCGCTGGGGGATATAACGATTAAAGTGCTGCATACGCCTGGTCATACGCTTGAATCAACTACGTATCTGCTGATTGATGAAGCGGGTAAAGACCGCGCCATTTTTACCGGCGATACGTTGTTTATTGGCGATGTTGGTCGGCCTGACCTGGCTATAAAAGGCAATCTGACGGAACGTGACCTGGCGGGAATGCTGTATGATAGTTTGCATACCAAAATCATGCCTCTCAACGACGACGTGATCGTTTATCCGGCGCATGGTGCGGGCTCAGCCTGTGGCAAAAACATGAGCAAGGAAACCACTGATACGTTGGGCAATCAGAAACGCTTTAATTACGCGCTTCGAGCCAAATCGAAAGAAGAATTTGTTGAAAAAGTACTCGATGGGCTAACCACAGCGCCTGCCTATTTTGCTGAAAATGCCCGGCTTAATAAAGAGGGATACGAATCGATTGACCGGGTGTTACAGCGCGGTAGTCATGCCTTGTCGCCCGACGCGTTTGAGGTAGCCGTGAATGAGACAGGTGCGCTTGTTCTGGACGTACGTAACGCTGCTGAGTTTGCGCAGGGATTTGTGCCAAATTCCATCAACATTGGCCTCAATGGTCAGTTTGCCCCCTGGGTTGGCGCCTTGATTCCTGACCTGACACAGCCAATTGCATTAGTAACGCCTTTGGGGCAGGAGGAGGAAACGGTTCTGCGGCTAGCCCGCGTCGGATACGACAATTGCATTGGCTTTCTGGCTGGTGGGTTTTCGGCCTGGCAACAAGCGGGTAAAGAGGTTGATGTGATTGAATCGATATCAGCGGAGGAGTTTGCTAATCGATGGCAACAGCATGTCAACATCGCCGTAGTGGACGTACGGAAGCCGGTCGAATTCACTGAAGAGCACATCAGGGGTGCAGAAAATTTCCCGCTGGATAACCTCAACGACCACATGGCCGAAATACAACGTAACGAACCCGTTTATGTTCACTGTGCAGGAGGCTATCGGTCAATGGTTGCCAACTCCATCCTGAAAGCGCGGGGTTTCAATAACGTGGTCAATGTGGAAGGGGGGCTCGCGGCTATTAAAAAAACAGCTGTGCCGGTCGAGTCAAACGTTGAGAGTCATTAAAACAGAAGTGAGTAGTCATCAGATAATAACGTTGATGGCTACTCACTTCCATTTTTCAATTTATTGCTTCTTTTCCGGCATGAGCACCAACCGTATGAAATTGGGGCCGAAATACTCATTCGCAGCGGCTTTTGTACTTTCAACGGTAACTTTATTGAGCTGCTCATTCTCGTGCAGAATTTCGTCCGGCGCATCGCCATTGTAATATTGATTCTGCAGGTACCCAAGCCAGAACTGATTGTCTTTCAGCTGGACTTCCGTCTCGCGACGGGTTTCGGCTTTGAATTTGGCAATATCGGTTGGGAGTGCTCCCTTCTGCTTTAAGTCATTGATAAGCTCCTGCGTTTTGGCAATCAGCTTTTCAACGTTGTCAGGCGCACAGCCAAAATTGATGCGGAACGTATAGCGGGGCACTGGATATTTTGCATAAGCCGCATTCGCACCAACGCCATAAACGCCACTCTCTTCTTCCCGAAGTTTCTCGATCAGTTTTATCTCCAATACTTCAGCCAATGCATCCAGTTGAGTTGTGGTTTCGGGCGTCCAGGTCAGATCGCCACTGTAGACGAGCTGGACAGACGCCTTCGGATCAAGGCCGCGATACACCGTTTTGCTGATCTGGCCGGCAGGAATCCGAATACCCAAATCTTTAAACTTCTCTGTTTTATCCGTTGCGGGTAAGCCACCCAGGTATTTCTCAATCAGGGGCTTCAACTGCTGTTCTTTAAAATTCCCGATGAAGAAAAACGTAAAATCACCCGCATTGGCAAACCGTTCCTGATAAACCTGCAGGGCACGGTCGAGATCAATTTTATCCAGATCGTCTGGTTTTAGCGGCTGCCGTCGTGGGTTGTTGTTGCCCAGTGTTACGGTTACTGTATCCTGAAATACCCGTTGGGGCGTAGGCGTGTTGATCTGGTTTTGCAGCGCACTCCGTTGATTGGACAGAAATCCCTTCACGACGTCGGGATCTTTGCGAGGCTGGGTAAAATAGCTGTAGAGTAATTGTAAGGCCGTTTCCAGATCTTTTGGAGCCGCGCTTCCATTTATGCCCTCGCTTAACTCCCCAACGTAAGGGAAAACGCTCACCTGTTTGCCCGATAAAAATTTGCCCAGCTGAATCTGGTTGTATTCACCCGTTCCGCCCATAGCGGTCAACGTTGAGGAGAATCGGGCCGACTGGAAATCCTTGAGATCATAAAGCGACGTACCGCCAAAGCTGCTGGCCGAAAACAGAATCTGGTCATTTTTGAAATCTGTCGGCTTCAGTACAACCCGTACCCCGTTTTTAAGCGTCCATTCCGTTACGCCAATTTCTTTGATCTGTTTTTCATTGACAACAGGCGAGCCCGTTGGTTGCTTGGCCAGTAAGGGACTGTCGATGGTTTTGTCTTCGTAGGCAGTCAGTCCTTTGCCTGCGTCATCTACGTAGCTCAGAATCTGCGCTACGGTCGGAAGTTTGGCTTTGTCCTTTTCGGGGGCCATGACGATAACCGCCCGATTGTCGTTGTGAATAAACTGATCGACCAGCGTATTTACCTCGTCAAGCTTGATGCCGCCCTGCACCTTCTTCAGGAAATCGTAATAGAAATCGATGCTGGTAAAAGGCTCTTTATCCGTGAAATTCTGGACGTATTCGTTTACGTAATTCACCGAGCGAGTTTTGTTACGTTCGCTATAAGCCTGCTCAACATTCGTCATAAACTCCTGCTTGGCGCGGGCCAACTCAGTCGGTGTAAAGCCAAACTGTTTGACACGAGCGTTCTCGTCGAGAACGGCCCGAATGGCTCGCTCAACGTTTCCTTCTTTTGCTACGGCAATTGATGTGAATGCATCAAGATTGCCCAGAAAATCACTGTAATTGCTGTAGCCACCCAGAAATGGTGGATCAGCGCGTTGGGTCAGTTCCTGAATCCGGTTGCCCAGCATGGTATTGAACAGACCCCGTTTGATACTTTCCCGAAGGTCGTTCAGCGTTTTCTCCTTGATTTCAGGGCGTTTGTAAATTACCTGCACCACCGTATTGGGCTGTTCGGGATCGGTCACGACAACAACTTTCGTGTCTTTGTGCGCCGGAATCTGAAATTCAGTACGTGGTTTTGCATTTTTTACGACGGGAATCCGGCTGAATTTCTCACGAATTATCCCTTCGACCTGTTTGATGTCAAAATCGCCAACGGCAATAACCGCCATCAGATCGGGCCGATACCAGTCTTTATAAAATTGCCGCAAAGTCTCCGGTCTGAACGTAGTAAGCACCTGTTCGGTACCGATGGGCAGCCGCTTCGAATACTGCGAGTTGTTCAGTAACATCGGGAAATACTGGTCTCTCATCCGCTGACCCGCTCCTCGGCCAAGCCGCCGTTCTTCCAGAACGACACCGCGCTCTTTGTCAATTTCGGCCGGATCAATGGTGGCATTGTGCGCCCAGTCTTCCAGAATCTGAAAGGCTTGTCTGAATACGTTCGCTGAATCGGTTGGTACGGGCAATTGATACACCGTTTCGTCGAAGCCGGTATAGGCATTCAGGTCAGCTCCGAAGCGAACCCCCGCCGACTGAAGAAAGTTGACCAGCTCGTTTTTGGGGAAATTCTTGGTGCCGTTAAACTCCATATGTTCCATGAAGTGCGCCAGTCCCTGCTGATTGTCGGTTTCGAGTACCGATCCGGCCCGAATCACGAGCCGGAGCTCGGCGCGGTTTTTGGGTTCAGCATTTTTGCGGATGTAGTAGGTAAGTCCATTGGGCAGCTTCCCTACTTTCACGTCGGGGTCTAGCGGAATCGGAGCGTTCAAGTTTAAAGGCGATGGTTTAGCCGTTGTTGGGCTGGCTTTGGGGGCAGGCTGGGCCAATGCCAGTGTTGCACTAAGAAACAGGCCTAGATTTAAAGGAAAACGTACCATTCGGTCGCTTAAATTAAATTGTGGTTTTGATACTGAATAAAGCCGTAAGATAGAGCCTTATGTGATAGAAGAATAACGAGTTAGATGCGGGAATCGTTTATCGTTTCCAGACCAATAAAATACCCACCAGAATAGCCGCAATAACCGATAGCCAGCAGATAATTATTACCCACCGAATCGGAATTTCCCACATGGGCGCATGAAGCAGTTGCGTTTCTTCATCGGTGTCAACACTGCCGTAGAAATTGCGGGTACAGAAATCATCCCAGCTGGTGTAGTCGATAAAGCAGGCGAGGGTATCCAGAAAAAAAGGCGAAGAAACAGCCGACGACTGCCAGAAATGTTGCAGCTCCTGAGCGTCTACATGCTGGTGCGTACGATGGTGCACAAGCTCACTCAACTGCCTGAAATCACGTAATCGCCAGTGCGACGATGGCTCCCAGTGCAGCACCCGTTCAATTTGTTGTTTAAGGTCATCGGTATAATGCATCACCCTGAATAACCGAATTTTCGGGCACAAGTCAAAATCCGATACGTATAAAGACGATACAGCATCACCCAAAAGCCGGACAACTTCAAGATCTTGAAGTTGTCCGGCTTTTGGGTGATGCTGACTAACCCGCGATCAGCTCGCTGGTCAATAAAACAACGTGGGCAGCCGCATGGGCAATCATGGCTAACACGAGTCCATATCGCCAGTAAATCCAGCCAAATACAACACCCGCTACCGAATTGCCCAGGATGATGTAGAGCGTTAACGTAGCAGAAGGGTCAGGGACCAGTAATTTCAGGGCCGGTAGATGACCGGCGCCAAAAAGCAGAGCCGACAGGATGATGCCAACCCAGTAAACAATCGGCTTCTGCGTGTGAAATAACCGGCTCGCTGCCCAGACAAATAGCGTCATCAACCCAAACCGAAGTAAGATTTCTTCCGTAATTCCACCGTAAAGAAACCGGGCCAGTGGCGAAATTGACGTATCGGCACCATTCAGTTTAGCCATTTCGGAGGGGGTTAGCTGCTGAAATACCCAGACAACGCCCAGAATCAGGAGACCGGCCACTATACCGGGCAGAATACTGGTTTTAAAGACGTAGCCAACGGCATTGGGTGCGGTGAGTTTCTCTTTATCAACAAGTTTTAAATTGACTTTGCGATACAGTAATGACCCAACAACAACTGCAATAATCAGAAACAGAGTTGGATTGACGAGCATAAGCAGTTGTAGCTGTTCCGGAGTAAATTTTTCCAGCACAACTTTAGGCAGGTTCGTCAGGGGAAACGTAGTGGTCAGGAGTGAGGCTATACCCACTAAGCCAAGCGCCCAAAGCGTCAGTCCGGTTTTTAGTGGCTGTGGTGTCACGGTTGTCATGGTTGCGTTCTTTTTACGATAAAATCATTCGTTGGCGTTCGGCGGGTGTGGGTAGCTGACAGACGGTCTTTTTTCCAAGTCGATAGCGATGGCGGGCAACGGAGTCATAAACCAGATCCCGTAATGGACGAGGGACGTAACGAAAATATTCTAGCCAGCTCCATAATCCGGTTAAATGTCGGCAGATGTGAAGAATGGCGTTGGATTTGGTCAATACGTTACCAGATTCGATCAGAACAATACTATCAAATGATCGAATGCCATTTGCTCTGAGTAGCTTCATTCCGGAATCAGACTGTGCAGAAACAAACCCAAAATAAGCATCTGGATCGCGCCGGATCACAAACTGAACGTAAACGTTGCAGAATCCGCAGATACCATCAAAAATAATTGTCGCTTTCATGGTCGTACGCTTTGGCCGGGCAACAAACCCGGCCGTTTACTCAATACTAGGCACTCGCCGTAGCTACCTCAGGTGATGATTCGGCTGTCCGATAACGTAACGTTAAGGGCGGGAAGAATGTGCGCATCACTGGCTTCAGGCTGAAGGGCTGATCGAACGGACGCAGGTAAATGAGCAGCGCCGATGTCATCGCCATAAAAAACGTTGGTAACCCGTGGATCAGAATAATCATGAAGTGAAACGCAATGCCCATCCACAAAAGATATTTCCGGTATTTAGCGTCTAAGGTTAATCCTAAAAACAAACTGCCTTCGAAAATCAGTACGCTCCAGGTCAATAACACGATACACCAGCGATTGGCCAGAATGGGAAGCAGCAGGCTGTGTACTTCAGGCGACAGCCCAAACACCGGATTCGAAAACCAATAATAGATTGCCGTACCGTCGGCCCATTCGGTCACTTTAAATTTGCCCACACAGGCTTCAAAATAAATCAGAGCGACCTGCAAACGTAGTAATGTATAGGAAGTTAGCGCTACCATTTTTCGGACCTGAAACCAGTACGTTGTTTTTTCAACTCCTGGCGCTGCGGACCAGTGCCATTTCCGGGGATCGGTAAGGGCCAGTGGCAGTAGAAGAAAACTGAGAACAAGCGTCACCTGATCGCCCCCGTCAACCAGAATAACCGTCGACATAAGACTGAACCCGACGTATACATGAAGCAGGGCTGTAAAACGTGGATAAATGCCAATCACTACCAGTGCCAGAATACCCATAGAAAGCCAGCGGGCAAGCTCCAGATTACCCAGCACACAAAACAGGCTGTACTGAGCCATTCCTACGCAGTTTGGGCATTCGGTCATACCGGCAATCGGGCGAAACAGAATCCCTGTATCGTTGAAAAGCAGGGTACAAAACGTACCAAAAGCCAGAAGTGAACGGACAGCACCATACACATTGGTCCATGGATTACGGGCCATAAAGGTGGTTAAATAACGGTCGAAAGCAGTTAGCGTTTGCATACAACAGAGAGTTTAAGGATGGAACTGGGGAGTGTAATTTTATCGGCCTGCGAGGACCAGGCCCACGGAACCAGGCCCTGCTGGACGAGATAGTACGTTCCGTCTAAAAGAGGGCTTGGTGTTTTATTGATGACCGTTACTTCGGGCAGGTTATGCGACCGTATGTAGGCTTCAGGAGCAATCTCACTGCGCTTCCATTTGTCGGCCGGTACGTCGTAGAGCAGGTAGGCATATTCGACACTCATGGCTCGTGCTGCCCGCCGAAAGCCCATCAAATTAGCGAAGGTCGCCTGCCGCTGACCATCTACCAGTTCCAGCCGGTTGTTCACAAATCGATAAAGCTGGAGATTTTCGTCTCTCGGACTTTTGGTGAAGAATGCCCAGCCTTGTGGAAACAGCGTTCGAATGTTCTGCTGAAACTCATAGCTGAATCGAATCGGGTTGTCTTTTGTGTAAGTTAAAAGAGCAAGAAAGGCAAAGCCTATCCATAACAGACAGATGCCAACAAAGGTAAATCGGGTCGCTTGCATGGCAAAAAAGGTAAGGGTTAGTACTGGATTGAATTACAGCAGAGCCATCGTATGCCTTGCCCTGTCTGGTGATTCAAAAGTGCTACGTCTGACTCAAGCCTGGAAGTTTATTATACGAACCCTCGTTTTCGCCGTACGATTGCCAACCGTGCTTATACAATAAGAGGCTGATTTCTCCCGAGAAATCAGCCTCTTGTACTACGTTACCGGAATCAATCCTTCGACTAAGCCATAGTTCGTGTAGCCTTGCAGACCGATGCCGCAATCTGCTCAATCAATAACGACGATGAATTTTTCGTGGATACGAGTTCTTCTTCATCGTGGCCCGATGAAACGATGATAGCCGCTGCAAGAATATAGATGACGTTAATGCAGGCAACGGCATTTTCCACCAGCAGTACGGTTCCCATCCCCGTATTTCCCGAGCGTTTTTCATAGCGGTAATTTCCTGAGGCTTTACCGGCTGGCCCGTAGAGCGCTTCGACGGCTGCCGATGTATTGGCCGAAGCTGTCAACAGGCTGCGTTTGATAGTAAAGACGTTCTGGCTCGTCATTGATGCTTTGAACTGATCGAAAAAGAGTGCATCCTTCTCTTTAATCGCCTGAATAATATGCCGACGAACTTCCGTAGCGTGGTTGAGCTGTTCTGTCGTCTGGTGTTTTTGCGGATAAGCAGCTTTTAGCGACTTCATCTCAGGAATCAGATTCGCAAATTCACCCTCTCCAAAGAAAATTCCCCGGTACATATCTTCTCCGGTAAAAGCAGTAGAATGAGTTGACCGACTGTAGGATAGAAAGGGCGTAAGCGTTGCCGCCAGTGAACCCCCCATCCATTTTAGTGCATTACGACGTGACGTTTTCATGATCGTTCGGTATTTATGGGGTTAGGCGATAGAGGGTGCTACGTCGCAGATAGAGGCTACCACTTGTTCACGTAAGAGCGAGTGCCCATTGTCATTACCAACAACCACTTCTTCAGCGGCTAAAGCAATAACGACCCAGATCAAGACAGCAACGGCGATTATCGTGACCAGACAGGTGCCATTGTTGACGTCCAGTGCTTTTCCTTTTTGCATCTGGCTTACCAGCTTTTCCAGCGCTTGTGCATCCAGCTTGCCGCCTTGACGCGCTGCTTCAGCCTGCGCATCGGCCTGCAATTTGGTCAGCTGGTCTTTATCCAGATGATACAGGTTGTCCATAGCCTGGGCGATAAGTGCTTCACCCCCCGTCAGTGCCTGATTGATACGTACGGCATCCCCACTTTTGAGGGCTGACTTAAACTGGGCGTAATAACCGGGGTGTGCCAATTCAATACTGGCCATAACCATTTGCCGGACCTGGGTGATAACCGCTTTCTGAGCTGTATTCTGCGATTGGTTCAAATAAGCGGTTCTGAGCGACTGCGCTTCGGGCAGCATCTGAGCGTACTGGCCTTCCAGGAAGAAAACGCCTTTGAACATGTCTTCACCGGTCAGGAATGTCATATGCGTGCGGGTGTTCTGGTGCGCAAAACTAGTCCAGGACGTAAGCAGAAAGCACATCAACATAGGTAGAGCCACATAGGCATTCAGCAGATATTTACGGATAAACGTGATCATGATTGATAAGGAGTTAAGGGGTTATTAACTTGAAAATGAGGGAAGTATTACCTTGTTGCGTTGCTTAAGCGATCAGGGGCGCTGTTTTGCAGATGGAAGCGACCAACTGCTCCTGGAACAGCGAACCCGCCTTATAATTGCCAGCGCTCAATTCCTCGGCTTCTTTCGGTACCGTTACGGCCACCCAAACGGCCACAGCGGCTGCAATAACTGCTAACACCACCACCAGTACTACCGCACAGGCACCTACGCCAGCCTCACGCATCTCGCCTTTCTGCAGCTGGCTCACCAGCTTTTCCATCGCCTGGGCATCCAGCTTGCCCCCCTGACCAGCCGCCAGCCCCTGAGCCTGAGCCTGTAACTTGCCCAACTGGGCTTTGTCCAGCTGATAGAGCTTGTCCAGGGCCTGAGCCACCAGCCCTTCCCCTTCAGCCAGGGCCTGGCTTACCCGCACGGCATCCCCGCTTTTGAGGGCCGATTTGAACTGGGCAAAATAACCCGGGTGGGCTGACTCGATGCTGGCCAGCAAACTCTCCCGCACCTGAGCCACGGCCGTGCGCTGCTGGCCGGAGAGGTTCTGGTTGAGGAAGGCGGTTTTCAGCGACTGGGTTTCGGGCAGCATCTGAGCGTACTGGCCTTCCAGGAAGAAGACCCCTTTGAACATGTCCTTGCCCGAGAGGAAGGTCAGTCGGGTGTGGTTGGTTTGTCCGGCGAAGCTTGACCAGGAGGCCAGCAAAAAGCACACGAGCATGGGCAGGGCCACATAGGCATTCAACAGGGATTTACGAATGAAGTTGATCATGATTGATAATGAAGTTAAGGGTTCGAGTTTTGAGAAAGGAGTAGGAGAGAGTCGATCAGGAATGATGACCGGCCAGCCGGCAGATGGAGGCTACAAGCTGGTCGCTGAGCAGCGAAGAATTATTTTGAACCATCTCTTCCGATGTAGGAAGAACCACCGCTACCAGGCAGAGCGCGATAAGTGTGCATATGTTGTAGACGTAAATGACAACACACGTTCCGTTGTCCTGCCGCGTAGCGTACTGGTTCCTGTTCATACTTTTTGCCATCTGGTCGAGCGTTTCTTTGGTTAGTTTACCAGTCTGAGCCAGTTTGGACGCCTGATTCTGTAGCTGTTCCAGTTGATGTGAGTCCAGGTTGTAAAGACGTTCTACGGTTTTGGTTGCCAGGGTTTTCCCTTCGTTGAGGGCTGCCTGGACCTTAACGAAGTTGCCGCTTTCCAGAGCTGCCCGGAATTGATC
Source organism: Spirosoma sp. KNUC1025 (assembly GCF_045160025.1). Lineage (GTDB taxonomy): Bacteria > Bacteroidota > Bacteroidia > Cytophagales > Spirosomataceae > Spirosoma. The sequence goes on along the minus strand of NZ_CP087139.1, from coordinate 620,429 downwards.
AAAATAATGAGGTTGTTGAGCCTTGATAGCCTGGATCATTTCAGTCCGCATCTGGTTTAGTACAGCCTGATGAGCGGGTTTAACCAATTGTTGCGAATAGCTCATGCGCAGGCTTTGCAGTTCAGGAATGGCTTTGGCGTATTGACCTTCGAGGAAAAAGAGCCCCCGAAACATGTCTTCCCCAGAAAAGCCGCTATTAGCCCTGCCCGTTAGCGGACTGGCATAGCTCGACCAGGTTGTAAACAGCAGGCAGAATAATAAAGGGAGCGCTGTATAAGCATTCAATAGGTATTTACGGATAAATATGGTCATGGTTGATAAGGAGTTGAAGGGTTAGGGATAAATGGCAAGATTTAATACGTACCCGATAGCAGTATACCGGCCTGGATGGCTATCGGGTACGGTGGGTTACTACGCAATCAGCGGTGCCGTTTGGCAGATCGAGGCAACGAGTTGTTCCTGATACAGCGAGTGCGAACCTGGCTTATGATTGTCGGCAGAGAGTTCTTCGGCCACACCGACCGCTACAACAACTAGCACAGCTGCTACGCATACCGCCAGTACAACAACTGCGATGACGGCACAGGCACCTACGCCAGCCTCACGCATCTCGCCTTTCTGCAGCTGGCTCACCAGCTTTTCCATCGCCTGGGCATCCAGCTTGCCCCCCTGACCAGCCGCCAGCCCCTGAGCCTGAGCCTGTAACTTGCCCAACTGGGCTTTGTCCAGCTGATAGAGCTTGTCCAGGGCCTGAGCCACCAGCCCTTCCCCTTCAGCCAGGGCCTGGCTTACCCGCACGGCATCCCCGCTTTTGAGGGCCGATTTGAACTGGGCAAAATAACCCGGGTGGGCTGACTCGATGCTGGCCAGCAAACTCTCCCGCACCTGAGCCACGGCCGTGCGCTGCTGGCCGGAGAGGTTCTGGTTGAGGAAGGCGGTTTTCAGCGACTGGGTTTCGGGCAGCATCTGAGCGTACTGGCCTTCCAGGAAGAAGACCCCTTTGAACATGTCCTTGCCCGAGAGGAAGGTCAGTCGGGTGTGGTTGGTTTGTCCGGCGAAGCTTGACCAGGAGGCCAGCAAAAAGCACACGAGCATGGGCAGGGCCACATAGGCATTCAACAGGGATTTACGAATGAAGTTGATCATGATTGATAATGAAGTTAAGGGTTGAAAGATGAATTGAAAAGGGTTGAAAATGAATGAAGAAAAGGGTTAAAAAGGGTACTGAAAGGCAACAGAATTCCTGGTGTCGATTCCGGCCGGGGAGTCGATACACAGATTTATCTTGAGAAAATAAGATACGGGGTTCTTCACGCTGGCAAAGCCAGTACGTAGCGTTTAGGACTGATGGGCTGAAGCCCGGCAGATCGAGGCAACGAGTTGTTCAGTCAGCAGCGATGAACCATTTTGAGCAACATCAGCTGCAATGGCGACGATTATCGTCGGGCAAACGGGCATCAGCAACGTATAAGCTGTAGAACAGTAATAAACAATCACAATGCAGGTACCTACGTCGGAGCGGGTTTTAAATTGCGCGTTGTTCATCGACTGGCTAACCTGTTTTATGGCTTTCTCAGTAACAGACTGACCAGCTTTCAGCGCATTTTGTACATTAACGTAGTTGCCGCTCTCAAGCGCTGCCTGAAAATCGCTGAAGAAACGAGGATGTTCGGTTCGGATCGTTTCGATAATCTGTTGTTGCATCCGGTGCGCATCTGCAACAGCCGTAGGTTTCGCCAGTTTATTATCCGATTTACTACGTATGGCTTGTAACTCCGGGATGGTTTCGCTATACTGCCCATCCAGAAAAAATAGCCCCCGGAACATGTCCTCGCCGGTAAAGAGGTGCCTGGTTTTAGTCTCGAACGTAGCCGCAGGGCTCGGCCAGGTTGCGAAAATCAGGCAGATGAACAGGGGCAAAACGACATAGGCGTTAAGCAGACGGGCACGAATAAATGTTGTCATGGCTGGTAAGGGTTTAAGGGGAGAAAGAATAAGGAGTAGGGTTTAGGGGTATTATTGGTCTTCTTTTAGGTCACTCTGTCGACGTTCCCGGCTTTTCGCCGATTCCTGTTTAGGACTCGCTTTCCCGATCCGGTAGATAACCGTCAGTCGAATTCCCCGATTGTATTGATAGGAAGTGCTCCGAAACGCGAACGTATTGCTTTCGTTGTAGCTCACCCAGGTTGCCCGATTGCTGAACGGATTATCGACACCCAGGGCAAGGCTTCCTTTCTGGTTGGCCAAGCTTCGACGGATGCTCAGTTGATAGTAGGTAAATGCTCCCTCGCGGCCCTGCAATCGTACCCGAGCCGAGTTATACCCTCCATATAGCTGGACCGCCCAGCTTTTAGGCAACTCCCAGGTCGACATTGTGCCCAGGGCGTAATTGACACCACGATTTGTCAGGTTTTCGAGCGCAGGGCCACCCGATAACGATGAGTAATATACGTTGGCAGAGAAAATTGTTTGCCAGTGCTGCCACAGTTTGGTCGATGAGTAAAGGTTTAGGCCTACATCCGTTTGGCTGCTAAGATTGACAAATCGTGTCATCAATACGCCTGCGTTGGTCAGTTCGTTGAATGAGCTGATGGCTTGCTGGGTACGACGGGCAAACGCACTCAGCATAAACGAGCTGCCTTTTGCATGGGTGTTGTAGCCCATCTCGCCGGTGTGTATGTGTTCAGGACGTAGCAGCGGGCTACCCGCATACTGACTTACTGGATCGAGTGTGGCGACGGCTGGATTAAGAAACTGAGCCGATGGTCGCTGAATCCGTAATCCGTAAGAAAACTTAATACTTCGGGCATTTTTGAGCCTCTTCTGGACCAGTACGTTTGGAAATGCGCTCAGATACCGCTCCTGATGCTGACTTGCCTCCAGATCGATCCGATTGATCGTCTGCTCAAGCCGTAATCCAGTTCGTAAACTCCATTTTTTTGGTAAATCCCACTGACTCGATACGTAGCCCGCCCGAATCTGCTGCTGATAGGAGAGGGTGCTGGTCCGATGGCCTGTTGAGTCGCTAACATTGTTGCCAATGGTACGTAGCGTAACCTTGACCCCCGTTTCGATCAGCCAGCTTCGTTTGATTGGATGCTGATAGTCGGCCTGAAAGACCTGTTCGTTGTTTTGCGAACGCGTATCACTCTGGGCAGGTACAGCAGGAGTCATCACTGTCTGGTTTTGGGTTATTCCGCCCGTCCAACTGACGGTCAGTTCCTGTTGTGTACGCTTAAACGAATGGCTGTACTCTACGTTCCAGTCGTCGGTATTGGCCTGTGAGCGTGAATAAAAATGCCCGCCAGCCAGAAGAACATCACCACCCGCCCAATCGAAGTACGCATCCCGGTCGGTCGTGACTTGTCGAATCCGGCGATTGTAGCCAATCAACAGACGCGTTTTGTCCGATAATCGATACTCAAGACCGGCATTCGCATTGACGACCTGAATATCATATTTTCCGTTGGCCTGCTGGGAAAGTAGTCGCTTTCGGTTGCCGTTTGAAATCTGATAAAGGTCTGTAATGCCGGAAAATGGATTGTAAAACCAGTTGCCTGTCAGACCGCTGCTAAAACTCCATTTTTTGTACGTAGCAGATAAGGAACTGGCTGCGTTGCTACCCGTGCTGCCGACTCCGCCGTTTAATGTTGCGTTGACGCCCTGAGCCAGATTTTTCTTCGTCACGATGTTGATGATCGTTCCCCCCTCGGCATCGTAACGCGCTGATGGGGAAGTAATTACTTCAATGGTTTTGATCGATTCCGCCGGAAGTTGCCGGAGCAGTTCTGTTGGATTATTCGATAAAACAGACGTTTTCCCGTTCACCAGAATTTTGACATTGGCGGCACCACGTACCATCAGGCCACCATCCGGCAAAACGGTTACCAGCGGCACTTTTCGCATGAGGTCCGTAGCCATTCCACTCTGGGCCGTTATATCGCGGTCGGCATGGTAAACGATCCGGTCGAGCTGTTCCTCCACAATCGGCTTACTCGCTCGCACGGTCACTTCATTGATGGAATGAACCAGTGCTTTCAGGGCAATGCGTATGGACATCTGACTTTCTTCGCTCTGTGCTGAAATGATTCGTTTTGTTCGGGCAAAGCCTATGCTTGACGCTTCGATGCTGTAGGTATTAGCCATTGGAACGGTGAGCGAGAAGTACCCCTGTGCATTGCCGGTTGTGCCGCCCAGCGAACGTACTGCGTCAGAATCATACACGCTGATTGAGGCATACGGAACCGGTTTTCCTGATACTGAATCAATAATTTCACCCGCCAGCGTCCACTTACTCACCGTATTCGGAGCGAATGCAACCGGAAGGGTTTTCTCCTGACGAGAGGCTATTGTCTGACCAAAGCCCGACAGCGAGCTGATCAATATCCCGAGGATGAGTTGCGTTTTCATGGGTATTGGAAGTAAGGAAAGTCAGGTGGGCAGCGAGCAGAAACAGAACAAGTTACTGGGCAGCCGGCATCTTGAAGAGGGCATCGTCGAAGGGTTTGTTCACCTCGAAACTGCGCTCATTGATGCTGGCTTTTACCCCACCGCTGTAGATGTCAATCTGTTCGGGAAACATATACCCGCCCACATTTTTGTAGTTCAGGTAATACAGCTCACTGTTTTTTGTCGTCATTTTGTGGAGCATGTTGCTCTTCTGTGAAACGTACGTAGTGAACTGGTTGCCCGTTAGTGTGCTGATCGTCAGTTTGTAACACAATTCGCCGTCTACTTTTTCGTCACCTTCGTAGGTCACCGCGTGGCCTTTAGCCTGAACGCTCACCAGCGGGCCAAATAAGTCGGACTGTGCCCGTACAGATTTAATCTGGGTAGCCTCCAGGCTCATGGGTTTCTGATTACCATACAAAGCCGGGTTGACCTGCCAGCCGCTGTCGGCGCGGGCTACCACGATAATTTCAGTGCCCATAGCATTGATTTCACTACGTATACCTTCACCCGGAATGACGTACAGCGTTTGCTGAATGTCCTGATTTTGGGCCGAGGTTGTTTGCCGGATCAGAACGGTTTTGAGCGAACGAAGTTTTTCCAGCCCACCCAATGCCTGGATATGCTTTGTCAGGATATCTTCGGCTGAGAGCGTTGTTTTTTGCGTTGAGGCAAATTGAACAGGTGCAGTCGGGTTCTGTGCCTGAACCGTAGTCAGGCTGATGTGAGCGGCCAGCAGAATGGCCGCAACAGGCATAGTTTTCATGATAAATGAATGATTAATGAGTTTCTAAAAAAATCAGTACGTTGCCTGGTCGGACGCTCACAGGAAGAGTAAGTCCAGACTGATATCTTTGCCTAGCCACTGTCGCAGTGTTCCATGGATGCCCAGGGTGCCGATTAACAATGACTGATCAGGTCCGTAATCGCCGGCTTCAATACGTGTTAGCAACTGATTAAGCCAATAGTATCCTTCCGTCAGAAATTCGAGTCTATTTGTCAGCAAAAACAGTTGGCGATAGACTAGACTTAAGCCTGAAACGCCATCGGTTAGGCCCAATTGGTCGTTTTTAACCCGGTTCAGCAATCGACGTTGCAGCAGGTAGCCCGACAATCGGTCGGCACACTGAATCACTTCCGGTCGCTGCAGCAACTGGCCGGCTTTATAGAGCAGTACCAACTGCCCGATATCGCCTGTCGACCAGGATACGTCATTGGTGATCTCCCACTCAGCCTTCACAATTGATGTTGGAAAGAATGAATAGTTTTCTTTTTCAGCATCAAGGGGCAACTGGTGCGTGAGCAGGAAATCGACGTACTGATCAATAACCTGACTCAGCTCACTAACGTTCTGGTATATACGCTTATGGGCCTGGGCCAGTTGAATTAGCTGTAGCAGAGTTAGTATCCAGCCTGTGTAGCCAGTGCCTAACGACAAATCGATAGCAGTCTGGTCCGTAATTGGTCTATCGGTTGTCCACTCGGGTGGCAGAAGCCGGTCTAAGGCCTGACTTTTTTCGGAATGATCAGCAGTCAAAATAACGTAGTGAAGACCAGCGCTCCCCCATTCAGGATTCCGGGTTTCCCCTGCCTGAACAAATCAATTATCTGCTGATAAGCCAGTTCCCGCTGCCTGGCTAGAAGCCCCGCCTGAGGGGACGTAAGGGTTATTCGTCGGCAGCAGTGTAAACATCCCAGCAAAACGGGTAAGGCTGTGGCAATTAAATGAGAGCCAGTTCCTGCTAACAGATTCTGTAACCGCATCCAATCGGGTTGGCCATCCCAGACTGAGTATAACCACCGGTCCGGGTCGGCCATTGGCTGACTGGAAAGCGACTCCCGCAGATAAATGGTCAGTTGACTTTCCATTTGCTGGGCCATCAGGGTGTCGGGTGGTGAAACGAACATACTCATGCTTATTTGTAGTGTTCAGACAATCATGAATCGAAATAAGCCAGCTTTAAGCGCTTGATCCAGAATTTTATACCAGTTGACGGATTGCCGATACGAAAGACTGTTTTCGAAACCGTGGCTTCCTGTCAGATCAGGGTTGTAAAGACTGTTGTATTCGACAGGTTTCCGTTTCTGGGGCCCACTGGTGTCGTGGAGAGATTCGCTACTTTTTTTACAGTCAAAGTCAGGTGGCGTTCGGTCGTGTAACGAGCTTTCATAGTTTGTGAGAGTTTAGAGGGTGATACTATTTTCTGCTTTGATGATCGAAAGTTGCACTGCCGATTCTGGTTGGGCTAAAATATTATACAAAAGCCTATTTTCGCTATATTAGATGTTACTTCAAGGTATATGAGCCTCTTCAAAAATCCCATCAAAGTCAACTGGAAAACCGTACTGATTCACGTAGCGGTGTGGCTTATTTACCTGCTGATTAATAATGCATTGCTGTTTTCAAGCGACGTGGCTCATCTGTACATCCGGCAGATGCCGTTTACGTTTTCGCTGGTTGCTATTTTGTTCTATACGAATACATACGCTATTGTTGAACCCTGCATCAGGCACCGGCAGTACGTTCGTCTGGTTCTCTACACCATCCTGTTGCTGATTGCTTATATACTGGTACGGTACTGGCTTTTTTATACGTTTCTGCCCGCCCTCGGTATCACAACGGTTTACAGCCAGACATTTATGATGATTAATAAGTTTTTGCCGGATTCCTTATGGCTGGCCATGCAATACATTCTGTTTAGCTATGGTTACTGGTTTGCCCTCTATTCGATCCGGCTCGAACGCGCCCGGCGCCAGCACGACCAGCAACTGGCTGCTTTACAGGCGGAGAAGTCAAAAGCAGAACTGGCGTTTTTGCGGGCTCAGCTGAATCCGCATTTTCTGTACAATACACTCAACTTTTTTTTTGCCGATGCGCTCATGGTTTCTCCCAAACTGGCCGATTCCATTATGGCCTTGTCGCAGATGTTACGTAGCGTTTCGGAGGTCAGTCATCAGTCGCTGGTGCCTGTTAGTCAGGAACTGGCTTATATACGGAGTTATTTAAAAATTCAACAATATCGTTTTGGTAATCAATTACATGTAACTTTATGTATCTCAGGGGAAGAACATGAGAACTATTTGCGGATTCCGCCCCTGATTCTGATTTCACTGGTTGAAAACGTTTTCAAATACGGCGACGTGTTCGATCCGGCTATCCCCGCCACTTTATCCGTTACGCTGACAGATGACAAAATCAGTTTTGCGTCGACGAATCGGAAAAAGAATTCCCGAATTACACCCAGGGTGGTTTAGGACTTACCAACATTGAAAAACAGCTAAAACTGGTTTTTGGTGAGAATTACACGCTTGAAAAACAGGAAATAAACGGTATCTTTTCTGTCTGTCTCTACATCACTCCACTACCTGATTGATTGTTGTTCAACTTACTCTCCCTATTTGATTATGATTAACTGTCTAATTCTGGATGATGAGCAAGCGGCTATCAACGTGCTCACCAAGTACATCAACGATACGCCCTATCTGCATCTGGCGGGCAGCACAACATCTGTTCCGCAAGCTATTGAATTATTGAAGCAGCAACCAATCGATCTACTTTTTCTGGATATTCAGATGCCGTTACTGACGGGTCTGCAGTTTGTTGACTTATACGGTGGAAAGGTGCAGGTAATTTTCACGACCGCTTACAGTGAGTATGCCCTGAATGGCTTCGAACGTAGCGCACTCGATTACCTGCTGAAGCCAATTCCATTCGACCGGTTCCTGAAAGCGGCCGAGAAAGCCCTGAACTATTTCAATCGCCAGACAGCGGCAGCAGCCAGCCATACCCGGCCCGTCGACGATTTTATTCTGGTAAAAACCGAACACAAAGGCAAGCTGCGCAAGATTAATTTCGATGAGATCGTGTATATCGAGGGACTAAAGAATTACGTATCTATTTTCACGGATAAACGCGAGCAGATTGTTACGTACAGCGGCATCGGTGAATTGGAAGAACGTTTGCCGCCAAGTCAGTTTGCGCGGGTTCATCGTTCCTATATTGTGGCACTTCGGATGATCAATGCCATCGACGGCAATGAGCTGTTTATGAAAGATGCCCCCCGTATCCCAACGTCCGGGCGCTATAAAGATGATTTACTGGCCCTGCTTCAGAAATCAATTCTTCAGAACAAGTAGTTCAGCCGATTTGAATGCAGACGACTGATTACTACGTACTGCGGAGGCCATTACTAGCCATTGACGCTTATTTTGCTGTGCAGCAGCAGCTGGCGCAGGGCCATACGCTGGTCGATGTTATGCGGGATGTGTACCAGAATCCGCTCTGCCAGGAAGGGATTTATTATGCCTCGCCTGGCCTGTATGCTGAGCTTACGCACTGGCTGGCAGGAAGCAGCCCGACCGAAAAACTTCTGAGTACGCTTTATAAGTACTTCATCCGGATGGCGACCCGAAGTACACCTTTTGGTTTGTTTGCGGGTGTATCGGTAGGAAAGTGGGGTACAGAAACAAGACTGACCATTGATCGTGAACGTATTCAGCGAAACGTCAGACTGGATACGAATTACGTCAGTCAACTTACCGGGGCTGTTGATGCTCATCCATTGGTACGTATGCAACTGTCGTATTCTGTTAACGCAACGCTCTGGCCCATTGCCGATACGGTTCGTTTTATTGGTTACTCGGAACAGGAGGGACAACGGTCGTATTACCAGAACGAGATTCATCAGGATGCATACTTAAGCCTGATACTCAAAAAAGCCCAGCACGGTCAGTCGTTTCAGGAGCTGGTTGAGCTACTGACCAATGCAGACATTACGCCTGATGCAGCGACCGGGTACATTCATTCGCTAATTGATAACCAGGTACTTGTTTCTGAGCTAGGCGTCAATCTAACGGGTTCAGACCCACTGGAGCGATTGCTGAGTCAGCTTCGGGCATTGCAGGATGTCGATTTTCTCTCGGCCCCCATGGCCCGGATTCAGGCGTGGCTACAGGCTGAAACTATCCCCGCTTACGGCCAGATAGATGCCCGCTTACGAGAATTGATAGCTACGAAAGAGAGCAACGTTGTCCAGTGCGATACGCTGTTTCCCAATGATCAGCTCGTACTGAGTGAAGCCATACGATCGGGGCTGGTCAGTCAGCTAACCGCTCTGACTAAACTCAACCGCCCGGCTGGCAATGCGCTACTGGATACGTTCAAACGCCGTTTTTTTGCCCGTTACGAAAATCAGGCTGTCCCGCTGCTGTTGGCGCTGGACCCCGATGTTGGTATTGGCTATGCCGATAACCATGAACTGCCAGCGTCATGGCTGGATCGCCTTCCCTGGGGCCAGTCGGGGGGCGCGTCCAACGCCCTGTCGGTGTCGGCCGATGCAGTGCTACGATTATATGCTGAGGCTGCCCGTAATCAGCAACGGGTTGTCAACCTTACGTCGGATGATCTGGACGCGTTAGCCAGTCATCACCCGGCGTCTGCCTTGCCAGCAAGCGCCTATGTTTTGGGTAGTTTTCTGAACGAAACGGATGCAAAGGAACCGCTCTTTGTGCTGAAAGCGATGGGAGGCCCTTCAGCGGCAAATTTGTTAGGCCGTTTTGCGCACACTACGTCCGATTTGACAGAAGCCTTACAGGAAACCCTCCGCCATGAACAGGCGGCATACCCGGATGCCGTACTGGCCGAGCTTGTTCATCTGCCCGAAAGCCGCACCGGGAATGTACTACGCCGACCAGTACTACGCTCGTACGAAATCCCCGTTCTGACCAGCTCGACCGTTCTCGAGCCCAATCAACTCCCGCTAAACGATTTACTCGTTAGTGTGCCGCATGGGCAACAGGTAGTTTTGTGGTCAAAAAAATTGCAGCAACGGGTTATTCCCCGCTTGTCAACAGCGCACCACGTCCAGGCAAGTGGGCTGGCTCATTATCGCTTTTTGTACGATATACAGCATCAGGCCGATAATTTGCGCGTGGCCTGGGATTGGGGGCTCCTGAAAACAATGCCGTTTCTGCCCCGTGTTCAGTATGAGAACGTAATTCTACATCGCTCCCGCTGGTATTTTACGCAAACCGACATATGGTCCGATCAACGGTTTGAGGCTGGCTGGCTCGACCTGAAGCATCGTTATAACATTCCTCGGTTTGTGGTTCTGGCTGAGGCTGACAATGAACTAGTGTTGGATACAGATCATCCGGCTAGTCTGGCCATATTACAGCAAGCTTTCAAAAAAGAAGGGCAGATAACATTGTTTGAATGGCTCGAGGAAACTATTCGTCCGCTTACCCGGTCAGCCGATGGGCAGCGATGGTGCCACGAGTTCGTTATTCCCCTTACTACGTTCAGGCATCCACCTGTCAGGCCATCAACGTATTCGGTTCATACTGTCTCGGCCTCAAGTAGTGCCGCCCGTCAGTTTCCGCCGGGTAGCGAGTGGTGTTACGTCAAAATTTACGCTGGGGCTGCCGTACTGGACGAACTGCTTACGGAAAAAATTACAGCCTTGCTGAATCACCTGAACGAAAAGAGGTTATTCAAATCCTGGTTTTTTATCCGTTACGCCGACCCTGAAAAACACCTTCGGCTACGTTTCCGGGCAGAACGAGGGCAGGAGACGGCACTTTTAGGGGGAATTGGCGGATGGGCAAATACGTTGATGGCGACGGATAAGCGCATACACCGGGTTCAGTTTGATACGTACGTTCCCGAAATTGAACGTTTTGGGCCGTACGCAATTGAGGCTTGTGAAAACTGGTTTAGCAACGACAGCCAGTCCGTTCTGGATATACTGGCCACACCTACCGACAGTCAGCCGGAATGGGAGCGTTTACGCATTGGGTGTCTGGCGGTTCATCGACTGCTAATAGCCTGGCAATTCGACCACCCAACTCAGCTTATGGTGGTTGAGAATTGGCGTAATGCCTTTTTGCAGGAATTTCAGGCCGACAAAAATTTTCAGGCCAGACTGAATGAGTTGTTCAGGGAGTATAAACCCTACTTAACCAGGCCACGAGCTGAGGCCGAACCACAGCTTATCAACCTACTAACGGATTATCAGCAGCAGGCAGAACGGTTTTTCAATGAGTTGAGTCAGATCCCTCCTTCGCTAAGGATTATATCAACTGCCGACTTACTGCCGCATATTTCTCATCTGTTTATCAACCGCCTGTTTGCCGATAGCCAGCGTAAGCATGAGCTGACCGTTTATTCGTTCCTGTTTAAGCTTCTTAAGCAGTGGAAGGCAATTGACTAAACATCGGTAAAGACATTACCGCTATCTGCGTTTACCGAACTATGGATTCTGTCGAAAAAAAGCAGACCCTATAAGAGCCTGCTTTCGTCGGTCATTTTCCTATGAGTTTGGTTACCACTGGCGGAGACCGAGTAATTTTTCGCCCAGTTCTGAAAGATTAGCCCGTTCATAACGTGTTTTCTCCCAATTACGAGGATCGCCCGGAAAAGCGTATCCTTCGGGAGCCTGCCGGTCGCGCCAGGACGTAATACGCCACTGACGTAGAGACTCGTTATCTTCCTCAGCGGGCATCATCGAGATGTACTGGGCCAGTCGCACGTTGCCATCCGACCGGTTTGGCCGAATGCCATGGGGCTGGGTGCTGTTAAAAATCAATAGATCACCCGCTTCCATTTTTACTTTTACAAGTTCGAAACCAGATGTATCCGGTTTAAAATGATCACGGTCGGCGGGTTGGGTTAATTTCCAGGTGTCGTAGGTGCGATACAGTTCGGGAATACACTGAAAGCCGCCCATGTTCTCGTCGGTTTGATCGGCCAGCGCTAATACGCCCTGCACATTTTGCGGCCGGGTTTCCGGGTCATAATCCCAGTGAATGAATCCCTTGAACTCAAAACCTGGCTGGACCGGTAAATTCAGGTTGGCCCTATCAATGGTTACCCACAGCTTTTCGGTGCCCCAAATGTCGACAAACGCATCGTAAACGCGTGGATACTGGCGGTTATCCCACTCATATTGGTGGTTATACAGCTCGACCATACCGCTGTTGGTCAATTCCTTCATTTTCATTTCAGCCCTTGGGGGCGTGTACCAGGTCGTGGGATCGTTAGGGTCTTTTTCTTCAAATTCCCACAGGAGTTTAGCCAGCCGCTCGGCGTTTTCTCGAGGCACGGCCTTTTTGATGACGATATAGCCGTTATGTTTCCAGAATTGCCAGTCTTCTTCCGACAGTACGCGCAGGGGTTTTCCATTGGATCGGTCGTTGAGGGTAATTTTGCTGCTGGTTGCTGTGGATGGATTACCGGGAATGTCCTTATGTGCATTGTTTGGTATCATTCCGGGAGCCATAGTTTTTGTCGCTTCCATGTCAATTTGGTATTTAAGGGTGTTTTTATAGAAACAAAGTTAGTACAACGACATAGGTAAGTGTTATGACAGAAATAGCCAATTTTTGAACTATATTGCTCTTGAACTGGGCAAACTGATCTACTACGTAACGTTTTTAAGCAAAATAGGGGCACTCTGTTGCTCGTAGTGTATGGATCGGTA